>JAAXOC010000008.1 GCA_014237145.1 ANME-2 cluster archaeon | reverse complement strand
TAAAAGTAGTAACAGGGGATCCTCATTTTAAAGATTTCAAAGATGCCGTTATGATGTGATTTTTAAAAAAGTACGGATTCCTGCAAGTTCTACTATACGATTAAGATTCAGCGTCTGAAAGACATTAAAATGCATATTTAGTACTATCTAAACCCTTCGCTACACTTCAACTTCTGGAAGTTTTCCATCTTTGTTGAAGCCCCATTTGAGGAGGAGCAACAAATTGTATTGGGGTACTTTTTTGATTCATTGACCTACTGATCAATCGATTTTGCTGAACTATGTGTGTCAATTCATGTGCCATCAACCTCTGTCCCTCCCTTGTCCCTGATGTATACTGCCCTGCCCCGAACACCATATCCTGCCCCACCGTAAACACCCGTGCATTCACCGCCCGCGCCACATCAGCCGCCCGCGCATCAGTATGCACCCGCACCTGGCTGAAGTCTTGACCAAAACGCGGCTCAAAAAATGCTTGGGCAGATCCTGGTAATGGCTGCCCACCACCTCTGATGCTGTTGATGCTGGTCTCCACATCTGAGACAACTTCCGATGTCTGGCTGGGCAACGGCTTGGTTTGAATCTCTTCTTCCTCTTCTGGCCCCACCTGCTGCTGCACCCCTGGCTCCGGCATCTGCATCACTTCATCCGCGACCCGGTCCGCCTCCTGTTCATACACATACCCGGGCTGCCCAATACTAAGCTTAGCCTGCAAAGCCCCTGACCTGACCATCCTCTGAACAGCCTGGTTGCCGATGGTTCTTTGAAGATACAGGATTCGATTAACAGGTGAGTTTTGAGATCGAAAACCGGTCTTTTGTTTATTTGAAGCCGAATTCTCCTTTGTTGACAAAGGTTTTTTGGCATCTATCTTTATTCGTTCTCCCATATTATTTACCTCCACTTAACTTTTAGAATATTTTTCAATTCACCTCATTTGGTACTGCTATTCGATGTTAATTTCACTTCTGGAAAAGAGTAGATCTTCACATTGCTTTCATCAATCTGCTCCATCAGTTCAGGATTAATGACCTTCTTTTCATAATCCAGCCATACCTGCCATTTTTCATTATCCTGGCACCCGAATCCCCTGCACGGTACAGTGCGATGTTCATATATTGTACACTTGTATGTCTCCCGATCAAGATGAACGCAGTAACAGTCATCACCATGGGCGATCAGATAGGGCTGCCAAATTCCTAGTGGATGAGCCCTTATTCCACATCCTGTTTGGAGAGTGCAAAGGGAAATTTACAATAGACAGCCTTACAGACAGGCAGTCAGCTCAAACAATCAACCCAGGCTTCATGTTCGAATGTGTACTTATCACACTCAGAGTCTTGATACAATAGCCCGATGCCGCTTTCTACGAATTACCTCACCAGCCGCTCTGCAACCTGCTTTTTACGCTCATCTATCTCATTAATAGAAAGTATGTAATTTTTACTGAGCAACTCGATAAGTGTAATGAGAAACGAGGTTGCTTCTAAAGTTCTGGTAGTGTTGGTATTAATGGGTTTATGGGTATAGAATAAACCTCTGGTTATTTCCTGCCGGATTTTACTGAAGCTGATCTTGATATTGGTTTGATTTTCCGGATGAGTTGTTCATCTGTTAATATTAATCAATAATTAGATCACTGGATTATCGACCAAACATAGCGTATCTTGACCATATTTGTATTCATTCCAGCAAACATTGTTTCAACATAAGCAACAAACATCGGTACATCAGATTCACCCTCGATTTGTTTTTCCGTATAGGTGAATATTTCTCCTTTCCCAACATTACTTGATGTTAATTCTTTGCCATCTTGAGTTAATGTAAGCCATACGTTTTGTCCCTCAAGATCGATTTCCACTGCAGTAAGTTCAATACCATCTGAAATCTTAGACGGTTTACCAACATGAAGAAGTATCTCATCATCAATTTTTTGTTCAAAAATGATCTCTTTCAGCTTTTCGGGATTACCGTTCAAAGCAACATAATTTCCGACCATAGCATAGTAATAACCTCCGTGATTTCTATACAAAAGTCTACATTCTTTCGTACCATCTTTACATAATCCATTAGGCACGGTCAAGTCCTTCTCCTGAGATACGAGATATTTGACATATTTAATATCATCAACGGTTAAATAAACATTTATTGTTTTATTTCCACCATTTGAATCAATCACAATTTCTCCCTTATAAGTGTCAGGCTCATATCTTGCAGTATTGGTAACAGTAACCATTCCCGAAGATCCTAAAATTGGTTTTATTTCTATCCATTTCGGGTAATTCTTCACACGCCAGTCTAAGGTTCCCCCTCCATCATTTGATATCTCGAATGTCAGGGATTTTTCATCTCCCACATATATAGTGCCAAAGTCGAGTTTATTCGGATCTACAGATAATTTTGGCATTAGAATACCTCCCTCTCCGGGTCCTGCTTTAACGGTCACTGTAACAGTACTATCAGCTTCTCCTGCTTCATTCGTAGCTGTAAGCTCATAAGAGGTATTTATCTCGGGATACACAACTGTATTTCCATAAACTGGATTCATTCTTTCTCTATCGATAGTAACTTTTGTAGCACCAGAAACCTCCCAGTATAATGTGGAATTCCCTCCTTCAGAAATATCAGGAGGATTGGCATAAAAGGAATCAATTATTGGTAAATCCGAAGGTAATACTCCAACATACACTTTGGTATCTCTTACGTCAGATACTCCAGCATCATTAGTTGCCATAAGGGTGAAAAGGGTATTTTCTCCAACTACTCTTATCATTGAGCCTGCTGGTACTTTCACAGGAATTCCATCGATAGTAACGCTAGTAGCACCAGATACTTCCCAGCTTAATGTGGTTTCACCTTCCGGACCATCTATATGCTTAGGTTCGGCACTAAAGTTATGGATTACTGGTGCATCTAATATTGTTTCGTCTGTTATAACCAAGGATATTCTCCCTGTCTTGGTTCCCCCATTTGATTCCACAGTAATTATTCCGGTATGCAATCCCAGATCCATGCCACCACTATTTACACTAACAGAAACCGTACCAGATTCAGTTCCACTATCAGGAGAAACTATTATCCAATCCTGGTCACTGGAAACATCCCATTCCAGGGTTCTGTATCCGTCATTCCATATTGAAAAGGTCTGAGCACCCGTCCCGGGTACAAAATCAAAGTCTATTGGATCAGGATTCGTTGATAATTCAGGTGTTATGATCAGTATTAAAATTATAGCTATAGCAGCTAATGTGATTCCAATTGCAGCAATCTTTATCCATCTATTAGGATCAGGAATAGGTTCAGGAATAGGCTCGGGAATAGGTTTAGATAAATTGATACATCTTAGATCTTCAATTAATTTCAATTTCCCGCTTTTAATCTTAAAGCCTTCTTTATTAGCCTCATATCCAATTGTCTGGTTCAGGAACTGCTGGCCTATAGTGAATGAAAATGATCCGTCCTTATCAGATACCAGATCTATTGTTGAGCCACCTATTGAAAAACTAATACTGGCATTACCCAAAGGATTATCTGTTTCATCACAGATTTTACCTTTTATCTTAATTTCAATTTCATCCATCAGAAAATCCGATTTGATCTCAAATTTATCAATCTCATGAGAAATATCTTTTCTTATGAAACCTTCTTTCTTGATGACAAAATCTAATGTCTGTCCTATATAATCTTCGTCTGCTGTGTATTCATATTCACCCTGCTCATTGGAAGAAATTGAAGCTATTTGCGTACCTTCGATACTAAGTGTGATACTTGCATCCTTAACAGGATCACGGTTCTTTGAATTTCGAATAGTGCCAAATATCCTTGTTTTCTCTTTAGTTCCTTTTTCAAGCTCATTCAATAGAATATCTGACTTAATTTCAGCTTTATCGATCTCATAAGAAATGTTCTTTCTTTCAAAACCTTCCTTTTGTATGATAATGTCCAATGTCTGCTCCAGATAATCTTCCTCTGTTGCATATTCATATTCACCCTGCTCATCAGTAGTAATAGAAGCTATCTGCATACCTTCGATACTAAGCCTGATGTTTGCCCCTGCAACAGGGTCCTTATTCTGCGAATCACGAATTGTACCATATATTCTAATAATATCACCCTCTGTTTAATTTCTACTCTTCAACTCTATTATATTTTGATTTCTGATAAGTATGAATTCTCTCATTACTATCATCTATCTGCTTAATCATCTCATCATTTATTACCATCTTTACAAAATCTTCCCACACCTTCCATTTCTCATTATCCTGACAGTCAAATCCCCGGTAGAGCACAGACCGATGCTCCCACACCATACACTTGTAACTCTCCCTATCCAGATGAATGCAGTAACCATCATCGTCGTGAGCGATCAGATAAGACCTGTCGAACTCTCATCTTCATTATTTATTTATAGTGAATCTTTTTTAACGAATTACGGAGGGATAAAAGGACGATTATAAAAAAGGTCCAGGTTTATTTTACCTTCATAAGTTCCACCATTTCAATCAATGAAAAATCTTCTTTCATGGTAGCCTTCGTCCTTCTCCTTTAGATATCCTTCTTCGGTATGAATTGACTAATGTAGATCTCCATCCTCAGAATTCGAAATTGAAAATGTCCTTGTATTCGCTTCAATTATATTGAAATGAGTCCCAAGTTCAAATTTAAACGAAGGTGGATCCGGATATAAAGTCAATATGGCTTTTCAACATGCACTGTTATGGATTTAGCAACTTCTCCTACATCATTCATAGCTCTAATAGTGAAAGTTGTAGTTTGAGAAATCCATTTGTCTATTGAGCCCTTTGATACTTCCACAGGTCCTACTCCATCGATAATGACACTTGTAGCACCAGATACTTCCCAGCTTAAAGTAGTTTCACCTTCCGGACCATCAATATACTCAGGATCTGCCATAAAAATGTGAATTTCTGGTGCCCTTGATGGTGGTTTGCCATCTTCCGGTATATGCAAAAATATCATCCCTGTCTTGGTTCCCCCATTTGATTCCACAGTAATTCTTCCGGTATGCCTCCCTGGATACATGCCAGCACTATTCAAAATAACAGAAACCGTACCATCATCAGTTCCAACATCAGGAGATACTATTATCCAATCCCGGTCACTGTAAACATCCCATTCCAGGGTTCCGTCTCCGTCATTCCATATCGAAAAGGTCTGAGCACCTATTCCGGGTACAAATTCAAAGTTTATTGGGTCAGGATCTGTTGATAGTTCAGGTGGTATATCTTCCGTTGTATTCCCTAATAAAATTATAGCTATACCGACTAATATGATTCCAATTGCAGCTACCTTTATCCAATTTATATTATTAGATCCATTATCAATAAGAATGTCCTTAAATAAATTAATGCATTTCAGGTCTTCTATCAACGTTAATTTTCCACGCTTGATCTTGAATCCTTCTCTACTGGTTTCATATCCAATAGTCTGGTTCAAGAACTGCTGGCCTATGTTAAATGAGAATGATCCATCCTTATCAGAATTTAGGTTTATTGTTGAGTTACCTATTGAAAAACTGATACTGGCATTATCAAGAGGATTGTCTGTTTCATCGCATACCTTTCCTTTTATCTTAATTTCAATTTCATCTATCAGGATATCTGATTTGATCTCAAATCTATCTATCTCATGTGAAATATCTTTTCTTATAAAACCTTCTTTCTGGATGACATAATCCAAAGTCTGTCCTATATAATCTTCCTCTGCTGTGTATTCATATCCACCCAGTTCATCAGAAGTGATGGCAACTATCTGCGTACCTTCGATATTAAGTGTGATACTTGCAGCCTTAACAGGGTCACGGTTCTTTGAATTTCGAATAGTGCCAAAGATCCTTGTTTTCTCTTTTGTTCCTTTTTCAAGATTATTCAATAGAATATCTGACTTAATTTCAGCTTTATCGATCTCGCAAGAAATGTTCTTTCTTTCAAAACCTTCCTTTTCTATGATGATGTCCAGTGTCTGCTCCGGATAATCTTCCTCTGTTGTATATTCATATTCACCCTGCTCATTAGTAGAAATAGAGGCTATCTGCATACCTTCGATACTAAGCCTGATGTTTGCCTCTGCAACAGGATTTCTATTCTGTGAATCACGAATTGTACCAAATATTCTAATAATATCACCCTCTGTTCAATGACTACTCCTCAACTTTGTCATCATTATTAACATTTGATTTCTGATCAGTATAAATTTTCTCATTACTATCATCTATCTGCTTGATCATCTCATCATTAATTATCATCTCTATAAAATCCTCCCACACCTTCCATTTCTCATTATCCTCACAGTCAAATCCCCGGCAGGGCACAGGCCGCTGCTCCCATACCGTACACCTGTAACTCTCCCTATCCAGATGAATGCAATAACCATCAGCATCATGAGCTATAAGGTAAGGTCTGCCAAATTCCCATCTGATAGCACCCTCTTCTACATCCTGTCTTGATAGAGCAAAAGGAAATTTACAGCATATAGCTTTGCAGATATGCCGCCTGCTCTCACAATCGACATCAGTTTCATGTTCAAAAGTATATTTATCACATTCCGGATCCTGGTACAAAAGCCCTATTTTACTCTCTACAAATTTATTTACCAGCCGATGTGCCACCTGCTTTTTGCGCTCATCCAGCTCTTCAATTGAGAGTATATCCTTTTCACTCAGCAGTTCTATGAGTGCGTAAAGAAATGAGGACGCTTCTAAGTTCCTGGTGGTATTGGCATTGATGCGTGTGTGAGTATATAGAATACCTCTGGTTATTTCCTTAAGGAATTCATTGGAGTTGTTCCGGGTATTGGTTTGAGATTCTGATTGCATGATCTACCTCTATTGTCAAATCAACTTTCAAGTGTCGGATTATGAAGGGCATAGGGCACAATTCTAAAATCAAATTAATCAATAATTATATTAGACACAGATTAACACTGATACATTCACTTCCGCAGGAAGTGAATGCCTGCTACGCCTTAATGGCGTGCAGGTTACGCAGATGCAACCTTAAATCAGCGTTAATCTGCGTGAATCAGCGTCTTGAAAATAACTGGAAAACATAACCGTGTCAGATCATATGTCTTGCGATATTGTATGATTGACTCGACACTATTCTTCCAATATATCGTAATATTTAAATCTGACACCAATTGTCTTATCAGACAGGTTCTTTACCATCAATCTATAGAAATATTGATTTCTATGAAAATTAACAACCCACCTCCATTCAATAGCTGAGTCAGGAGTAGTTGGAAGTACACTGGTTATAAAGAACCTGTGTGTATTAGAAAGTTCAGAATGTACTTCTTTCTCAGAATTAGCATTGATCTCGATCGGTTTTTCACCTAATATCTCTTCACTTGACCTTTTATGGGTCTTGAATTTTGAGATCGGGACTGATCTATCAATAATTTGATCCTTACCTACCATATCCTTATCAAGGTTTCCAGTCAATATGCCAGCGACATTAAGATTACCAGTATGTGTAGTATTATCAGAATTAAACTCTACCCCATCATCGATACCTCTCATCACAGGCAGCTTATTCGAATAAGTGGGAAGCAGGAAGCTCAAGCTTCTAACAACCATATCACCTCCTACGGCACCAGCATATTTTCGATCCTCAATAACGATCTGGTGAATAGTCATTTTGTTAGGATCCAGTATCAACTTAGCCAGCAAGATCTTTGTTGCAGGTTCATCAGGCATTTCCGGATCGTACTTTATATCAGGATGTTCCGTAATGCGGGAATATCCTTTTACTCCTGTCTCCTCAGTAGGGTCACTCTGGCTCTGGTCGTATGATATGGTCAAATAAAGCGTTGTTGCCGTAGCCGCAAAAAGATCGATCTGCTTATCCTCATCAAGTATGATCTGCCTTCCCTGACCATCAACAGCCATACCACCTGAAACCATCACATACTTGTCACCACGCGTAAACGTAACATTAAGACCGTATGCAATACCCCATATATGCAGGTTCTTACTATGTGACCTGATAGCATTTAGATGATACTGCTGTTCGTCCTTAAAATCGTTCTCCTCTAAGAACTGTCCGGTAAAATAGTTCAACCTTTTAATTGTCATACATTATCTCCTTTAAAAAAAGATTATCATGAATCTTCTATTTTGATATTTATCGAATAATTTGTATGTACAGGTTTTTCTGATTCAATGATTTTCTTAATTACCTTTCGTTTGTTATTTATGGTTATATTATCAGATGCAGGCAGGTCCACATTAACAATAAAAAAATAGGGTGGTAGTCCACCTAATATAGTATTCTCTCCAACAGTCGATCTTATCCCTACCTGAAATGGTTCTACTTCTTCAATAATATTCACATCAGTTCCAGTATATATCCATAGATATTCTTCCAGTCCCTTTTTAGTCCCGCGCATTCGAAATATTGGAATGATACCTGCAATAACCTTTCTTTTTCTTTCAATATCCCAGTCCTCTTTCAATACAAGGGCTACCCAGCTTGCCAGCCATTCTAAGAATTCATCTACATAAATATTCATGAACTCTTGCGTATCTATATTAGTATTGAAATATTTCCTGAAGAGTTCTTTGTTATTATTTTCTATAGGATGCAAAAAAGACGTTTCACCAAATATGAATGAGAAGCGGGGATGAAATAATTCAGGAATGATATCAAGCACCTCTGCGATACCCTTTCTTCCATTTAATGCATCATCATCAATTCCACTTAATATTTTTTCAAATATTTTAAGATATTGTGTGATAAAAGGAACCTTCCCGTCCTTTACTGTCTCGTAAAATACTGATGGAAGATACTCCATGTATTTACTTTTGGAATTCATCGCCTGCAACTTCCTCCATTACTTCTACTTTAACAGAAACATCAATAAGTCCGTCTATTGCTTTTATTCTCAGATCATCATCGTTATCGATCACTACACTGACAGTTCGTTTGACGCCGTTGGTATCTTCCACCACCTGAACTACCTCATAAATGATAAGGGGTCTTCCATATGGCCATCCGCTGCCTTTGGAACCACCTGTTAAAGGATCAAGATAATTCAAGATCCTTGTCCTTACATTCTCCCGGACTATCTCTACTTTTTCATATGAAGTAGGTTCTATCTTCACATGAATCCCAACACCAGTATAAACAGGACTGCTCACTTCGATCACTGTTCCTATAAGACGTCTGGGATCTAAGTATTCTTTCACCTGTTCTATAAGTGCCTTATACTTATCCCGCCTGTTGGATACAATGATTATCCTGACCTTTTCTCCTTTCGTAGATTGATCTACGATCGCCCTGATAACCTTAGCACGGTTAGCTATTTTTTCAAGTTGATCAGGGTAGGCATCTTCAAGGAGCATTCTGTTTAGAAGTATATGAGCTTCTCCATGCAATTCTTGTTTTTGCATCAATACTTTAGTCCTGTCACTCAGTTCCACTTCTGAAAAGGATTCTTCTTTGTTGATATAGCCGCTTTGGATCAACCTGTTCAATTCATCAATTAATGTTTGTTGAAGTAATGGTGATAAAGGCGCTGATCTATCAAATCTTTCAAGTAGTCCCTTCATAGTCGAAGAAAAAGACCCATAGATAAAAAGGGATACATGATCTTTGGCATCACTCAATTTAACAAGTAATCTGACAGTATCCTTGAGATCACTGGTATGGAACAGATCAGAGTCAGTAGCTTCAATAGCAAGTTCACGAAAGTCCTCTCTGGTTACTGCCCTGTACCGTGAATTTAAAAATGTTAAAGCTGCCGCTTTCATATCTATAATATTTGTCTCATTTCCTGTTTCGATCTCTAGTAGGAATTCAAGAATATCCCTGTGAGACCTGAAAAGATTGGGATCTGCTAACAAACGGTCGATATCATCGATACCTGAGACTCCTGCTAAGAGCCGCAGGAAATTGACATATGATGCATCTGGTATTTTGTTTATCCTGTATAATGTTGCCTCTGTGATCCAGCAAACCATCTCAAGTATAGTAATACCAGGATCAGATACATTGTAATTTGTCCATTTAT
Organism: ANME-2 cluster archaeon; assembly: GCA_014237145.1. Taxonomy (NCBI): domain Archaea; kingdom Methanobacteriati; phylum Methanobacteriota; class Methanomicrobia; order Methanosarcinales; species ANME-2 cluster archaeon. Next base: position 42,098 of record JAAXOC010000008.1, on the reverse strand, counting down.
CAGTATAATTAGGAATAGATGCAAGCATCTCATCTACAATATCCTGATATGTTTTAGTATCAAGATCAGGAAGTGTAATTGGCATATCTCATCCTTCAATTGTCACATTGATATTACCGCAGCAGGGCAAAGCATTAGGTTCGATCCGGATATGTTCCACACCTGATTTTTTATCAATTTTCTCTTTTTCGTCCTTTGTAAGTATAATGTCAGTAATATAATCCACACCTTCAATACCTTCGATTAACGCCGCTATCTTTGAGATAAAAATGTCCTGTCCGAACTCCCATCCCTTTCCATTGTGACCGCCTTGTAAGGGATGCAGATATAATTCAAGCCTTTTTTTTATCCTATCCATTACAATAGTACTTCCGGTCGTAATTAACGGCTTGAATTTCAAATCGATAGTAATTTCCTTATAATCAGGACCAATTACCTCTATTTTATTAAGAATTAAAAAAAAGACTCTATCTTTAAGATACCTTTCGACCATATCCAGAAGTCCAATGTCAGGTAGCGGAGCAGCACTATCAAATTTCGGCACTATGATAACATTTATCCTGTCATTATCAGGTATGCATTTTGCCCTGGCAACATATTGTGAGGATTCATATGCAAGCCACTCAAAATCCTCTTTAGTAATAGCTTTATTCCTGCTTTTAATGGTATAGGGTCCGCGTTCGATTGCCTGGTCAAGAGTCTCCTGGTTACTACCTCCGGATGATGGGATGTGGTTGGCCACACTTTCTATATTTGGAATGGCAGTTTTTAACGATGTGATCATCCCGGCTCTTACATCACCCTTTTTACCACCTCCGCTTATATACTTCCGTGCAATAATGTTATTTTTTCCGTTTTGAGGTATCATGCCCCTGATACCATCACCAAAAGTTATCCTGCCGTTTGCTCTATCAAGAATATAATGACGGCCTAGAGGATCAGAAAGTGCAAAATCCTTTATTTCATGCCATCTTACCCATATTTCCTGGATTTTACCTGATCCCTCCTGCTTTTTTAGTAAATCCCTCTGTTTTTTTGAGACCATAGAGGTTATTTCATCTTTTGATAAAACTCTGATCTCTTTTACCTCAATTATCTCTCCTTCAAGTATAGGTTTTTTTGAAAAAGAAAGTGTAAGATCACTGTGCCCGTTACCTGAACCAAGTATCTCATCCTTAACAGTTACAATGTTCATTGCCCGGACCGTATTTGGAAAAATACCTATTAATTTAGGGCAGGACACCCGATTACCCTTATTGATCTCCATTTTGATCCAGTACATTTCCCTTTCAAATTCCAGGGTACGTTTAATATCAGAAGGACCTACAAAACTAACAATCCCACCTGTTTCTAAGCAATCTGTTTCATCTTCAACAGTAATATCTTTCCATAAAACACCATTGAAATATTTATATACAAGGTCAGTTGGTTCCTTAACAGTCAATAAATAATCCGGTTCTTGATCAAATTGATCTTTAAGATCCGGATGTATAATTATATTGTCAGTTTCATTAAAAAGCTTCATCTTAAGCGCAAAAAAAAGGGTTAACGGCATATTTGCAATATTCTTATTAAAACCAAGATATAAAGCTGGCTTTTTATTTGAAGATGCAAAGGGTTTATTTCCGGGTTGAAGGTCCTTAAATTGGAAATAGTTTAAGGATTTAATTCTTTCAATTTCTTTTTTATGATAGCTGTATGAGATAGTTAAAGATTTAATAAAAGGAGGATGTTGATCTGGTATTTTATATTCAACTGCGACAGCAATGCCCATTTCAGTAAAAATCCTGGAAAAATCTTTTTTATATTTTTCATATTCTTCAGGAAATCGGTGGATTATATCATCAATACCTTTTGTCTCAAATTTTCTTTCATAATCATATATGTTTTTTACCCTTATCCATCTGTTCAACTGACCGTTGATTTCTAATGGAAGAATAGAAGGACAGATAAATCTAACCTGATCACCAGACTTTTTTTCAGTATCTATTAATTCCAGTAATTCCCATTCACTCCCGTTCCAGTATTCCCATGGATAAGTATTTACTTCAAATTTCCTGTCATCTTCAAACCCGAAATATAGAGAAATAGTAGCATTCTCCTTTGAAAAAGCCTCATTTGATCCTATGTAAAATGCAGATTTCTGCTTTGGTTCCTCTCCAAACGGATAAAAACCCATTGCCAGATCTACAGGTGTAATATTTGCAAAGGCAATATCAGGTGTAATGTGTTTTATGGATATATCTACAGTAATGTGAGAGATACTGGGTAGTTTAACTCCTTTGACTATTTGCATATCCTTCTTTGGTCTTGCTGATAACCAGAAACTTTTGACCCCATTAATATAAGTTGGTTCCAGCTTTTCTATATGAAAAGAAATATCTAATTCTTCTGTTCCTACATTATAAAACTTAGGGTTTTTAACAGGATTCTCATTACTGTCATACCACGTATAAAAGAAATCCCGCTTAAGATCCCTCCCTTTAAAATGGATCATTAGATCCACAGGTCGCTGAATATTGAGTAATATATCATCACCCAGATAGAGTATATGATCAACTGGCTTTTCATTGGAACTTTGTCCAAAGATTGAAAAACCATCTTCACTTCCTGATATAAATTCCGAATGATCAGTATATTTATCCTCCCATGGATTAAAAGAAAAAACAGCCGTAAGTGCAGCCGGAACAACACTTAGATCCTGCCCTGTTTCAAAGACCACATCCGGGTCATCTGATGAAGCTACTCTTGTACCTGATGCAACAGTAGCAACTGATGAACCTTCTGTGAGATAGAATGTTAATGGAACCTTTGATGGTCTGGCCGGCAGCAGATTTATTCCTGCAAAGTTAAAAAAGGCAAGTCTTTGTTTATCCGGAATTTTATTAAGCTGTACAATCAGCATCTCTGTCATCTTCGAAAAGAGTTTGAGCAATACCAGACCTGGATTGTCAGTATCAAAATATCCCGCCTCATCATGGATGGTCAATTCAGGACAGTACGTACTGGCAAGTTCCAGTGTCTGTTGATATATCTCTTCTGATGTCCTGTTATCCAGAACAGGCTTTTTATTTTGCATCTATCCCTCACCAAGGTAAAAAGGATATACAAGGTTATACCGCGTATTTGTCGAAATAGCCTTATATTCAATATCTATATTCATCCGTACCTTTTCGTTATTATCAGGATTAGCATCAACGTTTATCAGTTTGATTCTTGGTTCCCATTTTTTCAAAGCCTCTTCTACATAAAAAATTACAAGTGTCGCAGTGGATATATTATTTGCAGAAAAAACAAGTTCATGTATCCCACATCCAAAGTCAGGCCGCATAACACGCTCACCTTTTACAGTACCCAGGATTAACAGTATAGATTCCCTAATAGATTCTTCATACCCTGACCAGGTAACTTTTCCGGATTCAACTTTCAATGGAAATCCAAAACCGACTCCAAGAAAATCCTTTTCCATACATATCACCCTATAAATACCGTACCTGCTGCAATTACCGTACCCACTGGCATATCTGCAGGATCATTGCAGGTCATTGCTGTGTCACCATTCCTTGCAGCCATTTTTCCATTAATCTTTACCGTGACGCTTCCCATTTTTATAGTTGCTTTGTTTGAGGGAGGCTTCTGGAACGGTCCGCCTTGTGGAATATGGGGTGGAAGATTCGAAGCAATCGAATCAACTGTTGCAGCCGGCATACCCATTATCTTTACATCAGGACTGAGATTATTATCAATAATACCCATAAAAGGATGAGGTAGTGGAGTTGGAACCGGACCCCCGGGTGTTGGTATCATAATAATATGAATATCTATTGCTGTGATCTGATCTCCCTGTTTAGCTGCCGGTAGTCCCATGATTAATTAATATTCACCATTGCCCCTTTAATGTTCAGATTGCCTGATGCTTTAACATCCACACTGGAAGTAGCCTCGATCTTGGTAGATGCAGTTGATTTAGTCTCAATATCCATTGCTTCTATTGTTACCTTTCCATTGGGTGCTGATAATTCGATGTCTTTATCAGACTTGATAGAGATCGTATTATTCTTTGTATCTATGATTATCATATTTTTTTCGGTTTTATCCATGATCTTTATCTGTTCTGATCCATCACTATCATCAAGTGTTATCACATGCCCGCTCCTGGAGCGGATCACTCTTATGTTATTCTTTCCATCGCTGTTATTTTCAGGAGGTACATCCTTTCCATTCCACAATGATCCGATGACATACGGCATGTTAATATCACCATATTCAAAAGCCACTAACACCTCATCATCAACTTCCGGTAAGAAAAATGCACCTCTCTCTTTTCCTGCCATAAAAGATGTTACTCTTGCCCAGTTCGATTCATCCTCACCACTTAAACGGGGGATCTTGACCTTTATGCGTCCAAGTTTTTCAGTATCTTTATTATTAGTAACAATCCCGACTACAACACCATATATTCTTGAATCTGATCTTTTTTTCTGCTCTAAGATATCAGTAATACTCATATGCCGGTTCTCCTCACTTTAAAGGTTGTTGTATATACTCCTTCTTTGATTGAATGTACTGTAGAGATCACATAATATATTCCGCTGATCCGTTCTCCGAACCCTTTGATCTCGACAGTTATGCCTGCTCTAATCAAAGGATTCCCCATACATTCCCCCTCACCGGATATGAACTCTTTAAGCATAAGGTTATATTTTGCTTTTGCAATATTCTGCGCTTCATCAGTATCAGTGATCATATCATCTACAATGCAAACCGAAGATGAACCAAAAACACTTTCTGAAAAATAATAACCTGATTCCTCACCTGCCATTTTAGTATTCTCACTTCCGCTTGAAACAGTAGATATTATCTCTTCTTTTTTCTTGATGTCCCAGCCCCTTACTTCAATCTGGCTTCCTTCTGTCAGTGTTTTAATCTGTACTGAAAAGCTATCAAGATCCACACCATACTCAAGAGTTAATTCAGGTGTTTTATCTTCCTGTGATTTTCGAAAGATAAATGTATCATTATTTACAAGCATCTCAAAGCCAATACGCTTTCCGCGTTCAAGCAAGAATTCGTAATTGCTCTGGTCATTCTGGAAAATATAAAGGTGTGTTTTTTGGGAATCTTCAACTTCAGGGGTCAGACCTACTTCCGAAGCAATGGATGAAGCGATATCGCTGTCTTTCATATCTGTAAAAGAACGCCGCATTGTCCCGAATCTTAATCTATGAAGTTTATCATAACCTCTTATCTCTAAAAAAGCAGTATCGGAAAATGTCAGATCAAGTGCTGTGATCTCACCTGTCATTATTTCCACTGCACTGTCCATACCCATAGAGAGCTTGACACTATCTCCCGGCTTGAAGCTTTCAAGATCAATCCCCTTCCATGTTCCCTGCATGAAATTAACAATATTCAGCTTAATAACAAACATTGCCGGCAGATTGATCTCATCCTCAAACGTAACCTCTTTAACAGCCATCAGCAGTTCATCAGAAAGCTCATTTCCATCAAAGAGCAGCTTGAAACTGGCAACATTTATAATATTACCTTCCATCAGGCAGGACTCCTTAATCAGGTATTACTAATGTTTTTCCAATGTCATGCGTCTGAGGAAATGCAATAGGGTCATCAATATTATTTTCATCAGCTATCTTTCTCCATAAAGCTGCATTTTTTAGTGCCTTATGAGCAATGAGATCAAGCCTATCACTGCTTTTTATTGTCCACACTTTCCTGCAGGCTTCAATCCCCATATACTCTGCATACTCCTGTGGAGTAGCAACAGATTTGAAGGTAAAGGTTAGTTCTGCTCTAACAGGTATCCCTGTTTCAAGGAACATTGTAAATTTCTGATCAAGTTTATGGATTATTCCTTTATACGTAAACTTTCCCCAGACAAAAAGGCAAATAGGAGGCCTATTTCGATCCGGTCCTTCAACAGCAGGCATTAATAGTTTAGCAATTTTATTGGTTTTTTCTCTTACATCAGATTGTGTTTCATATGTATCAAAAAATGATTTGACAATGAAATCTACAATGTCTACCTTATTAAAGGAAGGGCTTGATTCCTGTCCTTCATCAGGATTAACTCTACCAATGATTGAAACCGTATAATCCTCGGGATTAAACATAACATCTATTATTTCTGTTTCGTCACCAGTATCATCAAGTATTTTAATTTGAGCTTTTTCTACCATTAGAATAAACCTCTCCTGTCCTTTTCTATTGATATCTTTTTCTCGATTATCTTGTATACCTTATCGGCAATCATGTGAATTTCATGAACTGATCTGTGCTGCGAGGATTCTTTTATCAGGCTTTCATTTATTCTTGTTGAATTTATACTTCTATCAGGTATTTTTTCAATTTTTTCCTGAACATTATTTGCATTTTGTGAAGTGGGTATATTGAGAACAGGTTCGCTGGCATATATGAGATCAACATCTTGTATTGGAAAAATCTTTTTATGAATTTGTTCCTCTTCATTAAAAGAAGGATGTAATCCATATATAAGGGGATGAATGACTCTTGGACTTATATTATTATCACTATTAATTTCTTGAAAATGATTGGTGATCTTAGAATTTTTTTTAATTATATGATAATAAAGTCCAGTATCGTCAACAATTCTACTTTGCTGTGAGTTTGAAATATTTGCTGTTTCTTTAGATACATTCTCATCTTCAATAAATCTATTTTTTTTAATTATTTGTAATAATTTAAAAAGATGTTTTTCATTAGTAAAATACTGTATTTCCGGATAAATCGGATTATTAAATTTAGAATCTGTATTTCTAATATTGATAAAGCTCTGTAAATAATTACTAACTATAGGATTTATTGAATTTACAGTAATTCCTGATGCTCTAACTGTCGTGTTTGAGGTGGGAAATGATATGTCGTCTCCAGTTCCATAATACTTATTAGTTATGTATTCATGTGGTATGGTATATTTAATATTAGTATTATTAGTATTATTAACAATCCTGCCTTGCTTTGGAATTGAAATATTTGCTGTTTCTTGAGATGTGTTTTTATCTGCAATTGATCTGTTTTGTTTAATTATTTGTAATAATCTAAAAAGATGATTTTCATTAGCAAAATACTGCATTTCCGGATAAATCGGTTTATTAAATGTAGAACCTGTATTTCTAATATTGATAAATCTCTGTAAATAATTAATAACTATAAGATTAATTGAATTTACAGTAATTCCTGATGCTTTAACTGTCGAGGTTGAGATGGGAAATGATATGTCATCTCCAGTCTCATAATGCTTAATAGTTATGTATTTATGTGGTATAGTACTATTAATATTATTGTTATTAATAATCCCGCTTTGCTTTGGAATTGAAATATTTGCAGTTTTCTGAGATATATTTTTGTATATAATTGGTCTGTTTTTTTCAATTATTTGTAATAATTCAAAAAGATGTTTTTCATTAGTAAAATACTGTATTTCCGGATAAATCGGTTTATTAAATTCAGGACCTGTATTTCTAATATTGATGAATCTCTGTAAATAATTGCTAACTATAGGATTTATTGAATTTACAGTAATTCCTGATGCTCTAACTGTCGTGCTTGAGATGGGAAATGATATGTAGTCTCCAGTCTCATAATACTTGTTAGTTATGTATTCATGTGGTATAGTATTATTTATATTATTATTAACAATCCTGCCTTGCTTTGGAATTGAAATATTTGCTGTTGCTTGAGATGTGTTTTTATCTGCAATTGATCTGTTTTTTTTAATTATTTTTAATAATCTAAAAACATGGTTTTCATTAGTAAAATACTGTATTTCCGGATAAGTCTGTTTATTAAATTTAAAACTTGTTTTTGTAATATTGATGAATCTCTGTAAATAATTACTAACTATAGGATTTATTGAATTTACAGTAATTCCTGATGCTTGAGTTATGTTTTTATCTGCAATTGATTTGTTTTTTTTAATTATTTGTAATAATCTAAAAAGATGTTTTTCATTAGTAAAATACTGTATTTCCGGATAAATCGGTTTATTAAATTTAGAACCTGTTTTTATAATATTGATGAATCTCTGTAAATAATTACCAACTATGGGATTGATTGAATTTACAGTAATTCCTGGTGCTCTAATTGTCGTGCTTGAGATAGGAAATGACCTGGCATCTCCAGTCTCATAATACCTATTAGTAATATGTTCATGTGATATAGTATTATTAATATTAGTATTAGTATTAACAATCCCGCCTTGCTTTGGAATTGAAATATTTGCTGTTTCTTGAGATATATTTTTATCTGCAATAGGTCTTTTTTGTTTAATTATTTGCAACAATTTTAAAAAATGGTCATCATAAGCAAAATACTGTACTTCCGGATAAATCGGTTTATTAAATGTAGGACCTGTATTTTTAATATTAATAAATCTCTGTAAATAATTACTAACTATAGGATTTATTGAATTTACAGTAATTCCTGGTGCTCTAATTGTCGTGCTTGAGATAGGAAATGACCTGGCATCTCCAGTTTCATAATACTTATTAGTTATGTGTTCATGTGATATAGTATTTTTAATAATATTATTAACAATCCCGCCTTGCTCCGAAATTGAAATATTTGCTTTTTCCTGAGATATATTTATATCTGCAATTGGAAAATATGAACAATATTGCCTGAATACTTCCGGATACTGTATATTAAAAGATTTGATAGAATTATTAATAAATATTTGATTATTTAAATTAATTTTCTTATTAACGCTTCTATTACCAAATAACCTGAGGAATATCAATGAAGGCAGTCGGCCTGAATTTCTGAAAATACCATATCTGCGAACTATATTTTTAGAAAAAGCAAAACCGTCAATTCCAACAGGCGGCTTTGATATTCTATCCTGTAAAATCTTAACAAATATATTGTATCTATTCATTTTATTGCTATAATAAAAGGTGATGAGCTAGTATCAATGTCTCACTTGCAACAGTACTATTTTTAGCATTGAATGTAGGTCCTTCCCATTTGATAGGATACGCTTCAAAGAAATGATAGTAGTCCAGGATTTCATTTCCGGAGTGATCAAATAGATAAATTGTCCCACTCTTTCTTTCGAATTTGCCGGATATTACAGTCTGATACCAGCCCCATAATTCCCAATCCATAAGTCCACGCTTCAATGTAATGTTACTGTATTTTGTAAATTTTGGGAGTTTATATTCGTAGTTATTGACTCCTCCTTCTTTTATAGTTTCAACTTCAGTCTCAATTGTTAAACCTGAAACATCGGTAAATCCGGCCGCAATAATACCTTCTATTTCCACTTTAAATCTATAGGCACTATAAGGGTCTGATCTTTTTCCTGTTTGCGACATAGCTTTCCCTATACATCCAAAAGACTTTTTGTTTTATTTGAATTCATTTTCTTATTTATTTTACTAACCTCTTCACACCACTGCTTACGCTCATTATGTTCCATATTTATAATGGTCTCATAATCCCAGTGGAGGTGATATGCCAAAAAGGCTACCTCCTCATATACATTATCGAGTGGGTAGCCTATAATTCCCCCGACGAGGTTGCCTCTATATCAAACTCATGCTCACATTTAGGGCATACCGCTTTGATAGTATTCGAACCGTTTTGATTGATCCTGTTGTACATATCCTGAAGGTATGCAAAATCCACTGTAAAGAGTCCTTCAATAATCCTTGGATTTACCATCTTCAAATCTCCCAGACTGGTAATTACTCTGGAAAAAAGGATTACAGTCAAATATGCCGGATTATTCTGCACCCTTGGATCTTTCATAGGCAGTATCTCATCAGCCGCGGTAGCAAGTCTCATCTTCCCTTCTTTATGAAGTGTGCCGTCTTCATCCGCAAATCCCATAGGTAAGGTAAAATCATATTCTGTCTGTAAGATTCCCATTTTACTTCCTCTTAATTAAGCATTACTTCACTCGTTTGACTCCTTCATGTACTATTTCAAATGTTTCGATGACCACCTCATTCGCTTTTGCACTGAAATCAGATGAATCATATTTGGTTGGCCATGCTTCGTTAATATCCCACTGTGCCTTATCATTCCCTTCCTCATCGATCAAAATCAATGAGATGCTTTTTCTTGCTGTTATAGCGCCGGAATCTTCAACAAGCTTTTTCCAGTTATAAAGCTCCATTGAATCAGTCAGCCCCTTTTTAAGCGTTATATTTCCATATTTGGTAAGTCCTGATAATTTTCTTTGGAACGGTTGATCTGTACCTTCTCTATAATCAGTTACATCTGTGGTTGAATCGGGGATAGTGGCATCTGCAAAACCTGCTGCATCAATGCCATCGATCTCTACTCTGAACCTGAAATTCCTATATGGATCGTCTCTTTCTCCTGTCATATTATTATCTCCTTTGTGGTATTAATTCACATTACTTTGTCAACGTTTTCTGGCTGATCCTGATTATTACGAACTCAGCCGGTTTTACAGGTGCTACTCCAATCTCTATGATAAGCTGTCCTGCATCTCTGACTTCAGTCGGATTATTCTCTTCATCAACCTTAACATAAAAAGCCTCTTCAGGAGTATTTCCGAATAAAGCACCATCTCTCCAGACCCTTAAAAGGAATGCTGTAATATTCCTTTTTACAGATCCCCACAGAGAAGGAGTGTTCGGCTCAAAAACTACCCATTGAGTAGCTTTGTCAATGGATTCTTCAAGGAAAATAAATAGCCGTCTGATGTTGATATATTTCCATTCAGGATCGGCGGAGAGAGTTCTTGCACCCCAGATGCAGATTCCTGATGACGGGAAGGAGCGGATCACATTTATTCCCGTAGGGTTCAATCCGTCATGTTCACTTTTCGTGATTATCTTTTCAATACCAGTAACAGTATCAAGATAACCTTCTACAATACCAGCAGGTGCTTTATGGACTCCTCTGACTGTGTCGGTCTTAGCATACGTACCTGCAACAGCTCCGGATGGAGGTACGGTTTTTATCCTTCCTGTTGCCGGGTCGGTGATTTTAATCCATGGATAATACAGTGCTCCATATGAGGAATTAAATGCATTTCCTCTATAATCACCAGTTCCTTTCTTGAAATCGAGTATTTCCATTGGGCTTAAATCAGAAGGAGGATCAGCAACAAAGAAGCAGTCACCTCTGACCTGGCAGTAATTTAGTCCTGCCAGCATTACCCCTCTTTCTCCTGCCATATCAGGAATAGCTACTATGTTAATATCATCGATCACATCAAATGCATAAAGGCCGTTCTGTGCACTTTCATCACCAATAAAATCCGTAGATTTCAGATCATTTATACCATCATCACCTTCTTGAAGAGTAATTGGTTGGTCAATACGTGGTTTATTTCCCGAACCTGCAACGCTATTAGGAGGACTTCCTTCATCCCAGTCATCCTTTTCAACTCTGATATAAGATAAATCATTATTATTGATCTTATCTTCTACATTGTTTATGGTAAGGTCATCAATTGCTTCTATTTCAATATCATTATATTTGACGATCAGTTTGAATCCGTTTTCTTCAAGTTCAGGATCAGTGGCGGCTTCAACGTCAATTGATATTTCATCACCCCATTCCCCATCAGATGATGCCAAAACCCTTAGTGCGGGTTCATTACTGCTGTCTGTTAATGTCCCGGCTGAAGGTGAAGACGCTTTTGTATTCAGATCCTGTATATCCGAATAATGGCAGGTTCGAACAACATAGCATCTTGTTCCTCCTTCATTGAAAAATTGATTCACTGCATATGCCATATTTCCATTGGCAATATAACCTCCGAATTTATTAACAAACTGTGTCCAGTTTGCTATCAGCTCTGCTTTACCTATTGGTCCCTTTTCGGTGATTCCTACAAAAGCACCAGTTGAAGTACCTACTCCTTCAATTGGCTTTACTCCTGAGGACTTTTCCTCAACATAGACTCCTGGCGATAGATATTGACTCATATTATCCCTCCAAATTATTTAATTTTTTCTCACTGACTGTTTCATCTGTTATTACCGATTCATCTGTTATTGTCGGTTCATCTGATATTACCGATTCATCTGTTATTACCGATTCATCTGTTATTGTCGGTTCATCTGATATTACCGATTCATCTGATATTACCGATTCATCTGATATTACCGATTCATCTGTTATTACCGATTCATCTGTTATTATCGGTCCAGCATCAGGTTTCTTATCATGATGACTTTTAATGATAGCCCCTTTTGCAATTAGTTTTTGAAGATGTCTTGATGAATATTCTTCATCTGATACATCTGCTGTACCTTTTGATAATAAAAAGATACTTTTACTTTCATTCAAATTTATTATTATTTTCTGGTCTAATTTATTTCGAATTACAACCATAACACCACCCTATCTAAAAATTAATTCTAATGCAGAACAAAATCCTCGCTAGCACTCAGATTTTCTTGACTGAAGCTTTGAAGAAGCTGAAGATTAGAAAATATGAACGAAGTGAGCATTTTCGATATTCAAATTATACCTTAGATACTATTGGAATGATTAATAAAACATTCGGCATAATTTTTCAGATTATCCAAAAAACATAAAAAGACATATTTTGAAAATTATTATATACTTTGTGAATTGATTAGCAATTATGATTCAATAGTTTTGCAATTACACGTTATACACTCCCATATCTAATTTTAAGTTAATTGTATTGTCTGTGCTTGTATAGTCTTACCAATTATTAATGAAACTGTTAGTTTCTTTGGTTTATACCCATCCTTAACAATATTGAGTGTTGATTTTTTAGCTTTATGTTTGGTATTAAACCGGATGAAAAAACTACCATCCTCTTGGGAAATATTATCCGACACAGCTCCCTTGACTTTTATAGAAGCATTGGGAACTGGCATATATTTAGAATCAATGATCTTACCTTTTATAATTGTCATTCCTTCCGGAAAAGGATAGTTGGCTTTTGGTTGTAGAAAAAGATCAATGAATGGGTGTTCACGATCGATCGATGTAAAATCTATACTGAAATCTTCCTGTTTGTAAAATGCACCACCTACTGTGAGAATGAACTTCACTTTTGGAAAATTTAATAATAAAAAATATCCTGTACTATGTTTTATGATAGGTTTTGTTATCATTGATGTATTTAAAAAAACATCTCCAATGACTTTTTTCTCAGGAGATATATCATCCTTTGGCATTACAGCCAGAGTTAATATTGTTTTAACCATTTGATTAAAAAACCTACTTTTGTTTATTTTTTCTTTGTATACACTTCGATATCCTTTTCTATAACACGCTTGATCCTGATATCCGGTTTCTCTGAGGGGATTTTTATAGGTGTAAATATATAAGACACTGAAAGTTTGAAATCCTGATTAGGAAACCGTTCCCAGAGTTTGTTCAGTTCTTCAAAAGATAGATTGTTGGCAATAACCCGTATCTTATCATTTCCACTTTCTTTTAGGCTTACTGTTAGCATATCATCCTTAATTACAGCATTATCATAAAAAATCTGCATGATCCGCTCAAGGATTATGACTTCTGTTTCTCTATTATTGGCAAAAGGAGTGAATATATAATATAGATCAAGGGCAAGAGGAGAGTAACGCATTTGATCTATGCCAATGGGTTTTGGTTCAACATTTCGCAGATGGCTATTCTCAACGATCTGGTACAGGAACATTGAAAGCTTTGGAGTAGTGGTAGCTTCAATATCTGCCGGTGAATCAAATAGAATGGAATTTTCATCAGAAAGTTCATATATTTTTTGATGAAGTAATTCCTTTACTGATTCTCCAACGTCCCTTAAGATTGCCATTTAATTTTATTCCGCCTCAATAAGTTCATAATATGGTGTAAAATCTGCCTTTAAGAAGGTTTTTCCCATTTTCTGATATTCCCGTTTTGCTGCATGCATAATATGGGACATTTTGATTCTTTCAGACCTATCAGCAGCATAAAATGCCGATGCAATAGCTATATTTTTAATATTACCTCCTGCAAGCTTCAGCTTCTCAGAGATAAAATCAAAATTTATGTCATTACTAAGCGGTGCTTCCTCTGGAAATATCTTGATCCATATTTGTTTTCTCAGTGTTTTATCAGGGAATGGAAACTCTACTATAAACTGCATCCTTCTTAAAAAAGCATCATCAATATTTTTACTAAGGTTCGTAGCAAGTATCACAACACCTTCATATTCTTCCATTTTCTGCAGTAAATATCCGGTTTCTATATTAGCATACCTATCATGGGCATCTTTTACTTCCGAACGTTTCCCAAAAAGGGCATCTGCCTCGTCAAAAAACAGGATTGCATTACTGGTCTCAGCTTCTTTAAAGATCTTACTGAGGTTTTTTTCTGTTTCACCAATATATTTACTTACTACACTGGAAAGGTCGATCTTATAGATATCCAGTTGGGCTTGCGTGGCAATAATCTGTGCAGCCATGGTCTTGCCTGTACCGGATGGTCCTGAGAAGAGGGCATTCAGACCTTTTCCCAGTGATATTTTTTTATCAAATTTCCAGTCCGAATATACCGTTCCTTTATGCTTTATATATATCCTTATTTCTTTCAGTTGCGCTTTTATATCTGCTGGCAGTATAATATCCTCCCAGGTATGTAGAGGAATTATCTTTTTAGCTAACTCACCAAGCTTCTTGTTAGACCTAGCTTTTGCACCCTCGTAAAGGTCATGTACAGAAAGTCCGGAAACATCCGGGTTTCTTAATCTTGCAATATTATTTGCAGTGTAAATAGTATCTTTTATCTGACCACCGCTGAAGTTGAACTTAGTAGCAAGTGCATTGATGTCAGCATCATCTATTATTGTAGAATAACTTTCTAAAAATGAGCTCCATATCTGTTTGCGGTGTGTGAAAGAAGGAAGGGGTATATTAAAATTTATATATCTGTGTTTTGCAAGAGCCACTTGTGGTTCCCACATTTCTTCACTTGATAGAAAAATCAAATTTGGAAAATCATCTAGTTTAAGAATCAAATTCCTTATATTTATTCCAGTATCTTTTTCAATAAACAGAGCATCAAAACCTTCAAGATATAGACATGAATGTTGTAATCGGGCTTCACGGATTATGGTATCCAGTATTTCAAAAGACTCATCCTTTATCAAAGCCTTTGAATCCACTACTAATAAGGACATTCTTAATTCGGTGCAAACAGCTTCAGCCGTTAGTTTCTTTCCAGTACCATAAGGTCCATGTAATTGTATTATCAAAGGAACTTCAACATGAGAATGGTACTGTAAAAGCTCGATCAATTTATTTTTTTCATCCTCTGGGATTATAATATCCGAAAAATACTTATCAGATTCAATTAAAGTGCAAATATTTTTTATTTTAGGATCGATCGCATCTGATTCTAATAAAAAGCTAATGATCCTTTCATCTACCTTCAAGGAACGGGATAATAATGGAACCTCGTCCATCGGATTATCATCTGTAAAATAAATGAGATGGTTGTTGATCAATGTACCAGTATATGAGAATTTTTGCCTTGCTCTGAACTTTTTTTCTATAGAAGGATAGAGGAGTTTTAACACCAGATCAACACTCGGACGCTTTTTTGTTAGATCATTTTGAAGATAAGCATATAGTTTTTCATATCGTAGATCCAGCTCTGGTGCCAGGCAGATTAAAATAATATCTATTTCAAAAGGATCAAGTTGAAAGAGTTCTGATAGAATGTGAAGCCGCAGTTCTTTTCCTTTCTTTATACTATAATTTTTCTTTTGGTAAATTTCCCTGGTTATTGTTTCAATATGCTCCAGTTCTGAATCTGAATATGGATCAGATCTCATTTCACACAGAGGAGTCTGTAAAATTGCATTCACTTCATCTTCTGATATGAATAAACCCCGGAAATCATCCATATATCCCTGATGATCTAACCTGTATTTCTTTAAGTAAAAACGGATCATCAGATCAATTCTATGAAGTTCATAAAGAAGATATTCAATATTGGTATTATAGACTGTTATATCATCGATAAAGAGGAATTCACTGGGATTCTCTTCGGATTCAGGAATAACTTTCATAGAATTACTTCTTTATGGTAATCTCACAACCAGTTCATATATCTGCCCAATTCTACAATCTACGATATGCAGTCAATAGTATATCACCATCAGATAATTTCCCCAATGATTTCAACCGATCAACTTCTAACAGGAATTTCCCAAGGGTATTTTGATCAAGATTATTTTTCTCTGCAAACTTCATAGCCAGACTTTTCAGTTCTTTTCTGGATGAATATCTCTTGGGCATTTTATTATCAAAAAAATCAAATATCAGCCCACATTTTTTGTGTCCTATGGTGGACGTAGATGGATTAGCTGAAGTCGGTATATAGTCTTTAAATGTTTCTCCCTCGATAAACTCACCACATTCACATAAAATCATAAAATTCTCTCCCTTATTTTTAAATCAATATACAGATTTATCTATTTTAAAGAAGTATCATAGCAAAATTGCTCACTCCTGAATTTTGAAAGTTAATTTCACCCACATTCTTTCAATGAGAATATTGATTATTTTTAGTATATATGCCTTTTGCAAAATCTATGATAATGACCCCCATGATTTTAAATAATTATCAATATTTATTTTAATTTATTTAAATAAATGAATTTATATGCTGGAATCTTATCATTAAAATTAGCCAATTCCACCCACTAGCACCGCTTCCCCCAAAAGTCCCTCCATCTGCCCCAGAGTCCCTCCCGCGATAATACTTTCAGATGTATATTTTATATCCAGCAAACCGATAAACCTGGGCTGCAGGGAAAATACATGATACTACATCACATTCCAGCCAAAATGTATCCCAATAGCTGACAATAACCCAAACGACAATACTTCGCAATTAAATATAAATATGGATTGCAATCATATACAATGTTGGAGGCAGAACACCGAAGATTTTATGTGCCATTATAACCTTCAAGCGTCCACTTTTATTAGACTAAACAATGCCTTGGTGGCTCAGCCCGGCAGAGCGAGTGATTTGTAATCACTAGGTCGGGGGTTCAAATCCCCCCCGAGGCTTTTAAAATATTTTTATAACCCTGTTTTCAGACCACGTTTTATTGCATGAAAAATTGCCGCTGGCATGTAAAAATACCTACGAAATATTCCGTAAGTTTTAATGCAAAGAGATTCAAAGGAAGAACCAGCAGGATATTGCGACAGGAATTTGCTGAGTTGAAGGAATGGTGCAAAAAGAGTTTATGGGTTCCAAGTCTCTATCATGGAAGTATTGGTTATGGCTGTAGTTTTGCTCTTCAGAAAGACTTGAATATAAGTTACAGAATGTAATAGAAAAAGCAATCAAGGAAATCAAACATTAAAGATAAAATCAGTGGATATTTTGTGCTTTCAGGGGGGAAGTAGTTGAAAAACATCAAAATTAAAGGAGCACGGGAACACAATCTGAAAAACATAAACGTTGAACTCCCACGCGATAAGCTGACAGTGATAACTGGCATCTCCGGCTCAGGAAAGTCAACACTTGCATTTGACACAATTTATGCAGAAGGACATCGACGATATGTCGAATCACTATCTTCTTATGCACGGCAATTTCTGGGACTAATGAGCAAACCTGATGTGGATAGTATCGAAGGATTGTCTCCAGCTATATCTATTGAACAAAAAACAACAAGCAAAAACCCAAGAAGTACCGTTGGAACGATTACTGAAATCTATGATTATTTAAGACTGCTGTTTGCAAGAATCGGCGTTCCATATTGCCCTGAACATGGCATAATAATAGAATCACAGTCTCCTGAAAAAATTGCGAAAAATATCTCAAAAGAACTTACTGGGATGATAATCATCCTTTCGCCAATTGTTCGCCAGAAAAAAGGAACCTATGAGCAAATTTTCAAGGATTTAAACGAAGAGGGGTACTCAAGAGTAAGAGTAAACAAAACTATCTACAGGACAGATGAAGAAATTCAACTTGAGCGATACAAAAAACATGACATAGAAATTGTAGTCGATCGATTAGATGTAAGGGACAGATCAAGACTTGCCGAGGCATGTGAGAATGCGATTAATAGGTCTGATGGTTTGATCCTCGTTCTTGATGATAATGATGTTGAACACACATATTCTTCTAAGATGACCTGCCCGAAGTGTGGAATTTATTTTGAAGAATTACAGCCAAGAATGTTTTCATTTAATAGCCCATTTGGCGCTTGTGAAGTATGCCATGGTCTTGGAATTAAAATGGAATTTGGCGAACATCTCATCATACCGGATGAAGGAAAATGTATTGTAGATGGCGCTATTGCACTTTATAAAAATATGAGGGACGGCTGGCGCGTACATTATCTGGGGGGAGTAGCAAAACATTTTGGGTTTGACATATTAACTCCCATTAAGGATTTGACAAGGAAACAATACGATGTGCTGATGTACGGCTCTTTGGAAAAAGTCAGTTTTAACATGACTGCAAAAAACGGAGACACTCAATGGTCTGGGAAAGGAGCGTGGGAGGGACTTATTCCTCAATCTGAAAGACTCTACAAACAAACGGAGTCAGATTACAGAAGAAAAGAACTGGAAAAATTCATGATCATTTCTCCCTGTCCTGCTTGCAGTGGAAAGAGACTAAAATCAAAGGTTCTTTCTGTGAAAATTGCAGATAGATCGATCATTGACGTTACCGACATGTCAATAAAACAATGCATTGTTTTTTTCAAAACCCTGATACTTTACAAAAAACAGGAAGAAATTGCACGTCAAATTTTAAAAGAAATCAAAGCAAGGTTGGATTTTCTTGATCGGGTGGGTCTTAACTATTTAACCCTTTCAAGAAGCACAGGCACTCTTTCTGGTGGGGAAGCACAAAGGATCAGACTTGCAACGCAAATCGGATCTAATCTCATGGGTGTTGTATATATCCTTGACGAACCATCCATTGGACTTCATCAACGTGATAATAAAAAATTAATTGACACTCTGTATAGATTGAGAGACCTTGGAAATACGCTAATTGTTGTCGAGCATGATGAAGAGACTATACGGCACGCAGATTATGTTATTGACATGGGCCCCGGGGCAGGACTTCATGGGGGAGAGATAGTAGCAGAAGGAACACCAGAAGAAATCGAAAACCATCCCGCATCACTTACCGGAAAATACCTTTCAAAAAAATTACAAATCGAACTGCCAGAGGTAAGAAGAAGATCTGACAGCTACATTCATATTAACGGGTGCTGTGAACACAATCTAAAAGATGTGGATGTAAAAATTCCAATCGGTGTCCTGACACTTATTACTGGTGTTTCCGGTAGTGGAAAATCCACTCTTATTTATGAGATATTATACAAGGCCTTAATGAAAAAACTCCATCAATCAAGGATAATTCCCGGAAAACACCATTCAATCGAGTTTGATGATAAAATAGATAAGGTGGTTGTGATCGATCAAAGTCCGATAGGAAGGACTCCCCGAAGCAACCCGGCAACCTATACAAAAGTGTTTGATGAAATCAGAAAAATATTTGCACAAACACCTGAAGCAAAACGAAGAGGTTACAAGCCAGGGAGGTTCTCATTTAACGTAAAAGGTGGAAGGTGTGAGGCATGTCGTGGAGATGGGGTAATAAAAATTGAAATGCATTTTTTGCCTGACATCTACATTGAGTGTGAAGAATGCAAAGGAAAACGGTACAACAGAGAAACACTTGAGGTTACCTATAGGGGGAAGACAGTTGCAGACGTTCTTGATATGAGTGTTGAAGAAGCACTGGACCATTTTCAAAACATTCCATTTATCAGAAAAAAACTTGAAACACTTTCACAGGTCGGACTTGATTACATCAAACTTGGTCAAGGTTCCACAACTCTTTCCGGGGGAGAGGCCCAACGAATTAAACTAACCCGTGAACTTTCAAAGAAAAGCACTGGAAGAACGATTTATCTACTTGATGAACCAACAACAGGACTTCATTTTCATGATGTAAAAAAACTAATTGATGTCCTCAATGATTTGGTAGATAAAAGAAACACAGTCGTTGTAATAGAACATAATCCGGAAGTCATAAAATCAGCCGACTATCTAATTGATTTGGGTCCGGAGGGTGGAGATTTAGGCGGGGAGGTTGTTGCCTGTGGAACACCTGAAGAAGTATCACAAAACAAACGAAGCTATACTGGTGAAATTCTAAGACCTATCTTTTTTTTAAAGGGAAGGAAGAATGTTTGATGTAAAGGGCCTTCCGACTGAACCAGGGTGCTATCTTTTTAAAGATAAAAATGATAAAATAATCTATGTTGGCAAGGCAAAAAACCTAAAAAAACGAGTTAAAAGCTATGTTCAAAAAAATGACCTGGATGTAAAAACCCAATGTCTTATAGAACGTGTTGAATCACTTGAGTACATTGCAACAGATAATGAAGTTGAAGCGTTTATTTTAGAAAATATTCTCGTTAAAGAACATCAACCCAAATATAATATCGACCTGAAAGATGCGAAAAGCTATGCATTCATTCAACTAATTGACGAGGAATTTCCAAGAGTCCTTCTTGCGAGAAATAAAACCGGAAAAGGAAAGTTCTATGGGCCTTTTGTTTCTGCCCAGGAAAGAGATTATATTCTTCATTTTTTAAGAAAAACATTTGCTCTTAGAACGTGCAAGAAAATGCTCAAGAAACCGTGTTTGAGGCATCATATAGATCTTTGTGACGCTCCATGCATTGGTCTCATTAACAAAGAAGATTATAATAAAAAAATAGAGAAGGTAAAATTAGTACTATCTGGAAATGCAAATAAACTAATAAAACAAATGCAAAAAGAAATGAAAATTCATTCAGGAAAATCACAGTTTGAGCAAGCACTTAAGATTAGAGACGAAATAGCAGCAATAGAAAAACTTAGCGAACATCAAAACATGCAAAGGCAAAAACAGTATGATGAAGACATCATCAACTACAAAATAAGGGATGGAAAGGTATATCTGATGCTTTTTAACATCTACAAAGGATTGCTTTCAAATAAAAACGAATTCATTTTTGATTACAATGATGATTTCTTAGAAGAATTTATCATTCAGTATTACTCAGAAAATCCGGTTCCAAAGGAAATTATTACTCCTGGGAAGATGAGTGGATCAATTGATCTGTTTCTGCAAACAAAAAATGGTAAAAAGGTAAAAATTACAAACCCTCAGAGGGGTGCAAAAAAACAACTTCTTGATCTAGTTGAAAAAAATATCGAAATCACGTTCTTTGCTGACACGGATAAAGTTGATGCACTTAAACTGAAACTAAAACTCCATGAGGCACCCGTAGTTATTGAATGCTTTGATATCTCTCATTTATCCGGAACATCAACGGTTGGTTCTATGGTCCAATTTAGAAACGGAAAACCAGATAAAAGTAATTACAGGAGATTCAGGATACGAACCGTTGAAGGAATTGATGATTTTGCATCTATTGCTGAAGTTGTGGGAAGAAGATACACTCGACTGAAAAATGAGGATGGAGAGTTACCAGATCTTATTATTATCGATGGTGGAAGAGGGCAACTAAACTTTGCCCTGCAAGAACTTGAAAAACTTAACTTAAAAATTCCAATAATCTCTATTGCCAAACGGTTTGAGGAGGTTTATGTTCCTGGAATGATTCATCCGCTGAAACTTGCACAAACAGAAAAAGCTCTACATTTAATTCAGGAAATACGAGACGAAGCACACCGCTTTGCAATTAAATATAATAGATTACTTCGTAAAAAAGAGCTGATATCGTGAACAAATTTAAACTCATAACCGATCTAAAGCCAGGAGGGTCACAACCCGAAGCAATAGACAAACTTGTGGAAGGACTCAAAAGTGGTGAGCAATGTCAAACACTGCTTGGGGTTACTGGGAGTGGTAAAACATTTTCCATGGCCTGTGTTATAGAAAAGGTGCAAAAGCCAACACTCGTGTTCACCCACAATAAAACACTTGCTGCGCAGCTTTATAGTGAGTTTAAAGATTTTTTTCCGGAAAACCGTGTTGAGTATTTTGTTTCTTATTATGATTATTATCAGCCTGAATCATATATTCCCCGGAAAGATCAGTATATTGCAAAGGATGCAGACGTAAATCCAAAGATTGAACAGATGAGACTTGCGGCAACTGCGTCGTTGCTTTCCAGAGAGGACGTGATCGTTGTTGCTTCAGTTTCATGTATTTACAGCGTTGGAGACCCGGATGATTATTCCAAGCTTGGTTATGAAATAAGAAGGGATCAGCAAGTAGCAAGAAATGACATTCTTGGAAGACTAGTTGACATGCAGTACGAGAGAAATGATTTTGATTTAAAATCAGGAAGGTTCAGGGTAAAGGGAGATACGATTGACCTCATACCGGGATATTATGACAATATCATTCGCATTGAGATGTTTGGTGACGAAATTGAAAAGATAAAGGAAATCGATAAGGTAACAGGTGAAACAACAGAGGTTATAGATTATTTTTTTATATATCCTGCAAAACATTTCGTCATTGCAAAGGAAAAGAAAGAACGGGCAATAAGGGCAATTAAACAAGAGCTTGAAGAACGGCTGCCACAGCTTGACCTGCTGGAAGCTCACCGGTTAAAACAAAGAACTCTTTATGACATTGAAATGATTGAAGAAACTGGTTTTTGCAAGGGAATTGAAAATTATTCACGGCATTTTGATCGGAGAAAAAGTGGTGAAAAACCCTTTTGTTTGCTTGATTATTTCCCTGAGGATTTTCTGATGTTCATTGATGAAAGTCATCGTACTATCCCCCAGATCCATGGGATGCATCGTGGTGATTATTCAAGAAAAAAAACACTTATTGATTATGGGTTCAGACTACCCAGTGCATATGACAATAGACCTCTTACATTTAATGAATTTGAAGAATATATGCGAAATACAATCTTTGTTTCTGCAACGCCTGGTGATTATGAACTTGAAATATCCGGCCGGATCGCAGAACAAATAATCAGGCCAACCGGACTTGTTGATCCAAAAGTTGAAATGAGGAAAATCAAAGGTCAAGTGCCTGATCTAATAAATGAGATCAATAAAACGGTAAAACGAGGAGATCGGGTAATTGTTACTACGCTTACGAAAAGACTTGCTGAAGAACTTAGTGAATATCTGGCAGAAAAAGAAATTAAAACAAGATATCTCCACTCTGAAATTGATACTCTGGAGAGAACAGAGATTATTCGACAATTTAGACTTGGAAAATTTGATGTACTAGTTGGTATCAATTTGTTAAGAGAGGGACTTGATATTCCAGAGGTAGGTTTTATTGGTATTCTTGATGCAGATAAAGAAGGATTTTTACGTGATGCACGAAGCCTCATTCAAATCATTGGAAGGGCGGCAAGGAATCTGAATTCAGAAGTCGTTTTATATGCAGATAATCTCACAGATTCGATTAAAAAGGCACTTGAAGAAACAAACCGAAGAAGAAACATTCAGCTTGAGTTTAATGAGAAGCACAATATAACTCCCACTACAATTGTAAAGCCCATAAAAGAAAAAGTAGTTGACGTTAAAGATACAAAACACATTCCTAAAACAGACATTCCAAATATGATAATCGAGCTAGAACTTGGGATGAGGAAAGCAGCTGATGATCTTGATTTTGAAAAAGCTATATTTATTAGAGATAAAATAAAAGCACTTAAACAAACAATATCCAGGTAGGCTAAATGAATAAAAAGGATAAATGGGGAATTCCTGACTGCCGTTGACACTGTAATTGCCCTATCCTCAAAACCCTTCAATCCTCATCTGCTCACTTCCCATCACCACATCATCCAGCACATCCCTGTCATATCCAAAAGGCCGCAGCAGGCTCTCAGCTGCCCGTAGCGTGATGTCATAATACTTCTTTTTGTCATACACCGTGTCAGGCTCTATCAGTTCGGCCACCTTCACCCTGTTGTGGAAATACCTTGACCTGTGGTTGGTGTGTATGTACTGCACAGCCTGCCCGGGCTGCACCTCCACACCTTCTTCCCTTAACTGGTACAAAGCTGCAGCCTGGCTCCCTTTCTGCCTGTAATTTCCAAGCTTGTGCCTGGTGTGGGTGGTGAATACCAGATCTTCGCAGTCGGCCCTGCCGTTTAATACCTCACCGGCATAGCGGCGCACCACATCCAGCACGCAGGGGAGGTTACTGTATAATTCGTCCACGGTGCGGGCACATTTCATCTGATCTAACATATCATGCTGCAGCTGCTTGATGTATCTGGGTGTATCCCTGCGCCGCAATTCGATTCCCCTCACCTTCATTTTTCCATCTGTCATCAGGCCGAAGTACCGGTTCATGGCCCCGGCCCGGTTGTGGCGGTTAGATGGAAACACTATCCAGTGGTAGTGCCCTTTGAGTTCCAGTGGGATTCCCACGGTCTCACTCACAAGGTCGCATAGTTCCCCTGGGTCACCGCTGCCCCTGACCCACAGGCTGTCCACAATACCATGTAGTATATCAAATCCCATACCCTGGGCAATCTCCATGGTTTGGAGCAGTATCTCCCTGGCGTAGGCAGTGATGGATTCGTGGCACTCTATCCGCCCGAACCTTGCCTTGTTGAACCCCATGTAGCCAAAGCTGGTGACAAGCAGCCATTTAAGCACATTCTGCATCATCCTGTGCTCCTCGCTGCCGCCATCTGCCATTTTCTTATAGGCCAGACGCCGCTTGATCAGTGGCCCGATGACCCTTGGTATGAGCCCCACCCGCTTCTGGCAGATGTTATATCCGATAAAGGGCACCCTCTCGGGCGAATCCGGGCAGCACTTGCACAACACGGTTTCTGGGGAGATGTTCTTTGTGACCATAATGTGGGGGAACAGGCTGGTGAAGTCCACTTCGGCTGCATTTTCATATATACCTACCCTGGGTTCCAGTATCAAAGCACCCCGGTCCGAGCGCAGCAGTTCTTCTGCGGTCTTGAAATTCTCGGATAGGTTACGCCGCCATGGAACCAGTACACCGTCCTTTAGTGCCTGGTTCACCTGCAGGGCCGTGACCGCACTGCCAGGACTGAGCCTGGATAACTGTTGCGGGGGTATGCCCGTTATCCTGCCCAGGTCGATGAGGCCCCGCATCCCGCCTTCACGGAAGATGAATGTCTGCTCATCGATGTGCAGCCTGCCTTTTAGTGGGTAACCGCCTGGTTTGTAGATGATGCGGCCGTAGCTGAAATACGACCGGCCCTTGTTCTGTGCGGGCGGCTCGTCCCGCTCCCGGCCCAGTTGAAGTGATGCCCCTGTTTTTGCTGCCCTGTGGTACAGGTATGGAAGCTGGAAACTGTCGCCGCCATGTGTCAGTATCACCTCAGGGTTCATTTCTTTGACCAGGGAGGACAGGCTTTCGATCATATCGGCTTCTGGCATACCTTCGAGGGTGTGGTCACCCAGCCGGATATCACGCAGGGAATCGCTAAAGCAGGGGTTGCGGCCTGATTGCGGTGTGATGTCCAGTTCTAATGTGGTTAGTTCGGGAATAGAGTAGTCGGTAGTCTGCTGGTCGTCATTGAGGTGCATTTGTGAATCCAGCCGAGCCATGGGGAACAGCCCCTTCTCAAGTAGGTACTGCCTGGTTGGGGGCAGGTCCACGTTGTATGCCCTCCAGCCCCGTTTCTCCAGCATATCTGCAAGGTTGAATACCCCGCTCCAGTCATCCAGGGATATGGCAAGCACATCTTGTGGCTCCTGACCCAGGGATGTTATTTTCTGTTCGACCCTGACATGCCGCACCTGGGGCAGGGTGGATATAAGATGCCTGTTGTGGACGGGACATTCCAGGTATATGCGGGGTAGGTATCTCACCCTGTGGGGTGTGCATTTGTTGCCTTGTTTGACCCAGAGGATTATGTGACCGTCCCTGTACTCGATATCAAGGAGATGGGGCATGTTTTTCCTCCTCCAGGTCGTCTATTTGTTTTTGCTGTTCGATGAGGATGGACAGTACTATAGTATCCATGGGGTCAATGGATGCCGCCACTGTGGATGCTGAGGCATGTTCCCGTGCCATGTCCATGATACGATCAAAGACCTGCTGGTCGCGCCGGCGCAGTGCCCTCCTGAAATCGCCAAGCTCCATGGTGATACTGTCAAGCAGCATCCTGAAACTGGGCACGGTCCTGCCCATTTACACCACCGCCGTGTATGCGCTGAGTTGCATCTGGCCCGGCGGTATGGGCATAAATTCCAGTACGTTATTTTCGTCCATTATCCTGAGCAGTTTGCGGCGCTGTACTACCCTGATGACCCTGCCGGCACACTCTTCCACCAGCCTGGCACCCCACCAGGTCCCTCCATAGCTGGTTATGATGGTGGTCAGGCTGTGGGTACGGGTGTAGTCCTTCAGTTGCTTTACTGCCTGCTCCAGCAGTCTGCGGGAATGGGGGCTGCCGAAGAGGTGGGGCAGGTATGCCACTGCCAGAAGCCCTGGCTGCCATTTTTGGATAACGGGCGGCAGCTGCTGTGTGAGCAGGTCGTTCATCTGGTATTCGGTGAAAGCGCGGGCTACGTGGGTCTTTGTCATTACGGTCTTTATGTCTGCCTGCAGCACCTTTGATATGCTCCGCAAGGTGTAGGGGTTGAAGCTGTTGCCTCCGTCCACGATGACTGCGTCCTGCTGGTGTCGGTCCGCAGTATGGGCGCACAGGTACAGGAGCAGGTCGGGTACGAACTTCGAGGGGCCTTCTACAAGGGTTATGGTGGAGGGTTTGAAGCTTTCAAGGTCAAGGCCACAGGCTTGAGAGGATGGATTGTTCATACGGTAGCCTCGCATTTTGTTGAGTTATGTGGATGTTAGGTCGTATGGGGGTAATAATGTGAGGATAGAGCGAGGTGAAAGTATTCTGGGACATTCTGGTTATTTTTATTCCAGTTCTTGTAATACCTTCATGGAACACTCATTTCAAACTAAGATAGGAAAGTTACCACAGAGTTTCATAAGGAAATTCACATCATCGCAATCCCACACCTGTATTTGATTTTATTGTGATCGTACTTTTTTTACCTCGTGGCTGCCACATTCTTGCATTTACTACATTGTGGAGAAGGTGACAAGGATCAAAAAAGAGCAGAACCGTTCCTTTTTGTTGGGGATAGTATTCTATCTGTTGGATAAAATCTTTTTGTATAGTTTCGGTTAGAGCCTTGCCCGGAAACAATCCTGTTTTCTTAAAGGATAATTGAAGTTTTTTTTACACAAGAGCTGCACATGACTCAAATTGTACTCAATACCAAAGTTCTGCTTAATGTAGTGCTGTACGTCTTTTGCAATAGCAAATACACCTTTATCGGCTTTGATTTTAAGCTCAGATAATTGCTCTTCACTTAATTTTGCTTGCCCGCCAATATAATTGAGCACGAGTAAAGAGTCGATTCCACCTTCCTTGTAGTAATTGATCCAATTGGTGATGGTATTATTCGTAACCGACAAGAATTCAGCAATATCTGAATATTTCCAACCAAGATACATGAGTTTAAATGCTTGAATGCGCTTCAGCACTTTAACAGACTTGGTTTTAGGCTCAGCAACTTTAAGTTGTTCATACTATGTGTCTGAAATGTCAACTCGTTGAAATAATTCACCTTTTCTCATATACGATATAATGCAGTCATAGCAGGTAAAAGTTACAAAAAATAGATGCGATTTAGTATGATATTATTATGATAAGCATTACTATAATACTATTTTTCAATATTTATGGAAATATTTAAGTACTTATAACTAATTAAATAAGGATGGAAAAGAGATGATATTTAAAAGAGTTGAATGTGATTATTGTCACAAGGAAATACTCATTCTTGAGGAACATGTTACAGAACCGATGTTCTGTACGCTGGGTTGTATGGATTAAAGTGAAAAATATCAGAATGTGAGATGGTCTGTTACAAAAGGGTTTGAAAAATTATGATGAAATTTAAAGCGATGCATGACTTTCGGATATATGGATTATATCGGCAAGTTAGATCTGAGAAATTTGAAGATATAAATATGATTCTATTTTGAAAAGGTGTTATTTATGAAAAAAAACCAAGCTATTAATACTCATATTTTATTTGTAATATTATGTGTTTATATTATGTTTGTTGGCTTTAGCGCTATAGTTAGTGCTTCAGACGAACTAACAGGTCAGGCTGTTATATCTGATGATTTTAATTCATCTACACTTAACGGATCTATCTGGACCTTCATTGATCCTCTTGAAGATGCAACACTTATCATGACAGGTACTCAGGCATCAATTACTGTCCCTGCAGGTACATCTCATGATGTATGGGCAAGTGGTAACAATGCACCCCGCATCATGCAATATGTCAGCGATACGGACTTTGAGATTGAAGTCAAGTTTGAGTCTCAACCGACCTCAGAATACCAAATGCAGGGAGTTATTGTTCAACAGGATGATTCCAACTACATACGTTTTGATTTTTTAAGGGATGCGACAAATACAAAGGCATTTGCTGCAAGTTTTATTAGTGGAACTCCCACTGGGAGGAGTAATGTTATCATTTCCCCAGGCAATCCCTTATATCTTAAAGTAAATCGACAGGGAGATCAGTGGACGCAATCTTATTCCTACGATGGCACAAGCTGGATTGAAGCTGCTACCTTCAACCATGCAATAACAGTAACTTCGTTAGGGCCTTTTGTGGGGAACCATGGCGTCCCAGAGAACAGTTCACCCGCCTTCACGGGTTTAATTGATTACTTTAATACTTCCTTTCCTATAGTCCCTGAAGATGAAGACACATCTCCTCCCCAGATTGACCTCTGGTACGGAAATTACCAAAGGTTCGGAGACATTGGTGTCCCCCAGCGGTATGCAAATATCCTGGGCAATGTACATGACTCTTCAGGTATTGCCTCTTTGAACTATTCCTTGAATGGAGGTAGCGATCAGCCCCTCTCCATAGGACCTGATGGTCTCCGACTTCAGTCCAATGGCGATTTCAACGTCGAGATCAACGTCACTGACCTGACATGTGACAGTAATAATTCGGTTGTGATCAGAGCGACAAATTACGCCGGAAACACCACTAATGAAGAAGTGATTGTTCATTACTCCTGCAACAATATCTGGCCGGAAACCTACTCCATCAACTGGAACAGTGTGACTAACATACAGGATCCTGTCCAGGTCGTTGATGGCATGTGGATCAAAGAGACAAACAGTATCCGTCCCTCCATAATTGGGTATGATCGTGCAGTTGCAATGGGGGATAATACATGGGACGATTATGAAGTGACTGTGCCGATCACCATCAATACCCCCATGGATTCTTCTGTGATACATGGTCCAAATGTTGGTATTATTATGAGGTGGCAGGGGTACTATAACGAGGGTGGCGAACAGCCAAGTAGCGAATGGTGGCCGCTCGGGGCGCTCGGAGTATACATATGGGTTCCCCAACTGAACGACTACAGGCTGCAAATTATAGGGAATAACATGCAGCTAATTGCAAATGATGAGAGTGCAAAGCACCTGGAAGTGGGTGTTCCCTATATGTTCAAGATGAGGGCAGAAACGATTGATACTAACACGCTCTATTCCCTCAAAGTGTGGGAACAGGTTGAAGATGAGCCCTCAGAATGGACAATCAGCGGTTATGGTGTTCCGGGAGAATTAAAACATGGGTCTATCATGCTTGCTTCCTATTATGTTGATGCAAGCTTTGGAAATGTCACAATTAGACCTGATCCGTTTGACGATCCTTTAGCAATTTTCAATGTTGAGACTATAGTAGATGCATCTTCTGCCACTATCAGATGGGACACTAATGAGCTAGCGACGAGCAACGTTTCATACGGTCTGAGTACAGGATATGAGAATGGAAGTATAAATGACACAACACTGGTAACTTCTCATGAAATTACTCTGCCGGATCTGACACTTGGGACCAATTATCATTATCAGATTACCTCTGAAGACGAAGTAGGTAATTCCGTAAGTACATCGGACCTGAACTTTACTACTTTAGATGACTCACCTATAATCTCAGATGATTTCAATGCTTCAACTTTGAATACAACATTATGGACAGAATTTGATCCAAAAAATGACGCGATATTTGAAATGGTAGGTACCGGTACCTCTGATGCATGGTTAAACATTACGGTTCCTGCAGGAATATCCCATGATGTATGGGCAAGTGGTAACTATGCACCCCGCATTATGCAGGCTGCAAAGAATACAGATTTTGACATTGAAGTCAAGTTTGAATCTCAACTGACCTCTCAATACCAAATGCAGGGAGTTATTGTTCAACAGGATGATTCCAACTACTTGCGTTTTGATTTTTACAGGGATGCGACAAATACAAAGGTATTTGCTGGAAGTTTTACAGGTGGAACTCCCACTCAAGAGAGTGATGTTATAATTTCCCCTGCCGATAATCCATTATATCTTAGAGTAAAACGACAGGGAGATCAGTGGACACAATCCTATTCATTCGATGGTACAAGCTGGATAGAAGTTACAAACTTCAACCATGCATTAACAGTAACTTCGGTAGGGCCTTTCGTGGGGAACCAGGGTTACCCAGATAGCAGCTATTCACCGGCCTTCACTGGTTTAATTGATTATTTCTTCAATTCTACTTCCCCTATTATTCCTGAGGATGGAGGGGATAACGAACCTCCAACAGTTACCGATAATGAACCCACAGGAACTAATGTTCCCGTAACCACGCAAATAAATGTGACTTTCAGCGAGGCAATGAATCAAACATCTGCCGAGTCAGCATTCAATACATCTCCTGAAACTACGGGGAGCTTTGCCTGGAATGATAACAACATGACCTATACTCCGGATTCTGATCTAACATCTGACACAACATACGGGGTTACCATCGGAACAGGAGCAGAAGATCTGTCTGGCAATCCTCTTGCAACAGCTTACATCTGGGACTTTACAACAGCAGCAGAATCAGATATCACAGCACCAACCGTAACTGATAATACTCCAACCGGAACAGCCGTGCCAGTAACGACCGTGATAACAGTTACGTTCAACGAGTCGATGAATACGACATCCGTAGAAGATGCGTTCTCCATTGATCCTTCGGTTGCAGGAACGTTAAGCTGGTCTGGCGATACGATGACCTTCACCTCAACCGCCGACCTTGCATACTATACAATGCATGAGGTTACCATCGGAACAGGAGCAGAAGATCTGTCTGGCAATCCTCTGGCAACAGCTTACATCTGGGACTTTACAACAGCAGCAGAATCAGACATCACAGCACCAACCGTAACCGATAACACTCCAACCGGAACAGCCGTTCCAGTAACGACCGTGATAACAGTTACGTTCAACGAGTCGATGAATACGACATCGGTAGAAGATGCGTTCTCCATTAATCCTTCGGTTGCAGGAACGTTAAGCTGGTCTGGCGATACGATGACCTATACTCCGGATTCTTACCTTGCATCTAACACAAAATATACAGTTACTATTGGTACAGATGCCAAGGACCTGGCAGAGAATAATATGGAAACCGAGCATACCTGGAATTTCACATCGGAAGTTTCCGATAACACACCACCTATAGCTACGATAACAGAACCAGATGATGGAGCATGCATTAAAGGAATCATAAATATCATTGGAACGGCAAATGATACGAATTTCAAGAGTTATTCAGTAGAATGGAAGAATACTACAGTTGATTGGACAGAGATACGAAACTCGACCGAATCTGTATCTGGTGGAATACTTGCTACATGGAATACAACCGATCTGGAAGACGGTGACTACATGATTAGACTAACTGTTATAGATAACGCATCCAACTCTAATACAACCACAGTTAATCTTACAATCGATAGCATTCAACCTGAAGTTAACATTACCGAGCCTGGAAATGAATCAGACTTAAAATTCTTTGAGAACATAGTTCGAGGAGAAGTCAATGATGATAACCTATATTCTGCCCAATTGACTGTAATAAATGAAGCAGGTGAAAATGTAAGCTCTTATGATCTAAACATCAGAGGTGGTGAGTTTAGTAAGCGTGTAGAATTTGCGCCTTATCAGAATAACACATTAGAACTTGTTGCAGTTGACAAGACAGGAAACTCGAACAGTACAAATGTAACAGTATTTGTCTGGAACAATACACTATTTAATGAGACGGATGTTAACCAAAGTAAACCAGTAATAATTGACGCTAAAAATGAAACAGATACCTTAATAGAATTCGTTTCAAATGTTACTAAATCCAATCTGACTTTTACAGTAACAGCCATAACAAATGAGACCGAGATAAATGAACTTAACAATTCAGTTTTTATTGTATCTGATGAGATGGCAGTAGGAAGAATCGTTGAAATAAACGTGACCGGTCTTGACGTTACTAATAAATCTGAAGTTCAAAGTGTTACGATAAACCTATATTATACAATAGGCGACCTGGACCTTGATGGCGACGGCACTATAGAAACTGGAGAATTGGATGAGAATAACTTGTACATTTACTGGTATAATGGTACTAACTGGACAAAGTTAACAAAAGAAGACAATTCTGATATGGTTATTAACAACGGTCAAGTGAAAATTACAGGAGATGTTCCTGGTTATGTATGGGCAAAGGTAAATCATCTCAGTATGTTTGCTTTAGCAGCACTTCCAGTACCTGAACCCACTGAATATAAAGATAATGACGGCGGCGGCGGTAGCAGTGGCGGAGGCGGCGGCACCTCTGGAGAAAACTATTATAACATTCTCCTATCAGAAACCGACAGGCAGAGCATATTCAAGAACTCAGACGTCTCATTTATTTTCGATCTGGAGGATAACATAGTCAGGCATATCAATTTCACAGCCCTGAAAAGCGCTGGTACGGTGGCCGCCAAAGTTGAAATATTGAATAATACCTCTACGCTTGTGAGCACACCGCCACCAAATAAAGTATATAAAAACCTGAACGTGTGGGTTGGAAACGCTGGATGGGCAACAAATAGGAATATAGCCGATACCACTGTTGTTTTCACTGTAGATAAATCATGGATCACTGAAAACAATATCGATGGGCCTTCAATAGCTCTTTATCGTTACAGCGATGATACATGGCATAAGCTGGTGACCAGAAAGATTGCCGAGGATGCCAATAGCTTGCAATTTGAAGCTGAAACACCAGGATTTTCACCATTTGCTGTAACAGGTAAAGAGGAAGAAGGAGAACCAGACGGAACAGGTATTATTGCAGAGCCTACAGTAACAGTAGATAAAACCCCTGTCCCGACACCAACTGATAAGAAAGGGATACCTGGATTTGGTCTATTTGCAGGCTTGTCGGTCTTGTTGCTAGCAGTGCAGTTATTGCGCAAAAAGAAATAAATGGGGCTGTACTAGCCCCTTTTTTTTTGGTATATAAAGTATAAATTTCTTCTCAAATCTTGATATATTGAAATGCATTTGGCTCTTCCTGGATTCCAAGTTGGTGATTTTGAATTGAATAAGTAGCTAAAAGCACAAAATCGCTGGATTGTTTTAATCATCAGTCGGTTTTAATGCAATTATATATATATATGTAATTCCTACAATTCAAGCCCAGTGGAGCCTATTATAACTATAAATAATTTGATTGATAATGCAAAGTGCTATCAGGTCGTCCGCATGTCGCACTCTCACTTTACGCAGGTAAATCCCAAAAGTGAATCTTTTTAAATTACTTCCTCCATTTCATCAGTAAACTCATCTGAGGGGATGAAAAACTGCATGAATATAACAACAACATCACTATCTCATTTAGGATTAGTTAGCGGAACGTTTGACGAACTTGGTATTGTAGACTCAATAGATACTACCATACCAAAAATTCGAAATCACAATTTATGGTAGTGTCCTAGAATAGACCGCATAACTTATTTCCTATAATATCCATTATTATTTTTGTGATGTTACATGGCTAGACCTCGAAGTAAAATCGATATTACATGTCAGAATCCAGAATGCAAATATTTTTTTGTAGAGTCCGGGAAAGATATAATAAAGCGCGGAAAAAATCGAGCAGGGCATCAACAATATTATTGTAATCACTGCCGTCGTTGGTTTGTTGAAACAGCGAATACACCGCTGTATCATAAACATCTTTCGAAATCTGAGATAATCAACATCTGCAAACACCTTGTAGAGAAAAATGGTATCAGATCAATTGAAAGAATAACAGGCCACCACAGGGATACAATAGGAAATTTAATCGAAGATCTTGCCTTGCATGCTGAGTTAGTAAATTCTATACTTCTTCATGATGTAAAACTTAGACAATTTGAGGTTGATGAAATGTGGACATTCGTAAAAAAAAACAAAAAAAAGTTGAGCCCGGAAGCCCTAATTCAGATATCTAAGGTGATACCTGGATATTCACTTTCATAACGAGAGGGTCGTATCTCATTGTTGCTTATGAGATTGGGAAACGGACAAAAAAAACATGCAAAAAATTAATTGAAAACGTTTTTGATCGAGTACAATTACCTTTTCCAGATATGAAAATTGAGATATTTTCTGATAGACATGATGACTATACAAATACTATTCCTGAATATTATACAGAGACATGTGTTGATTATGGGCAAGTTATAAAAATAAGGAAAGGGGGGAAAATTGTTGATAAAATCAAAAAAGTTATTTATGGAACTCCCAACATAAATGAAATCGAGACTACAGATATCGAAAATATGAATGGTATTTGTCGTGAAAGGCAGGGCAGATTAGTTAGAGATACTAAATGCTTTTCGAAAAAGAAGCCAAAACTCATAAATTCTTTCGAAATATTTCATTTTTATTGGAACTTTATGGATAAGTTGACAAAAACTGATACCCCTGCAATGTTGGAAGGTTTGGCGAACCATCAATGGAATTGGGATCAATTTTTTTATTGTTTAAATTATGCGGTCTAAATTAGGACACTACCCAAAAAAGGATAACAAAAAGTGCAAATATATGTTTAAATTCAAAAGAAGAGATAATTTGAGGTTAAACATAATTTTTGGACAGCCACTAAAATAATCAAATCAATAAACTCCTGTGCTTTATACTGCCTTTCACAAGATAATAAACATTTGCAAAGTCTATGATGAAATATCTCCAAAAAAACAATATTCTTACAAATATCATTATATAATTTCTATCAATAAAAACTCTGGTAACCAAGAAAGCAAATAAGGTAAAAAATAATGGAATTGATACATCTAAATTTAATAAGTAAATAATAAAGGTTCCGATTGCAAAAATAATGTACACATGTGATGGTACGAATACTTTTAAAAAAAGCCGATTTCTATATTCAGGATGCTTTTTAACAAATAGAGGAAGTGATTCTCTCCTTTTCAATCTTTTAAAAATATATTTAAGAATATTAAGATATCGAACCTCATGATAAACTATCATATTTTTGTTTAAATAAATTTCATTCCCTCTTTTAATTAGACGAAATGCTAAATCATCATCTTCACCATATGTCAATTTTTCATCCAAACATGATATTTCAATAAGAGATTTTTTCCTATAAAAAATATTACACGTTGGATATGTTCTATATTTTTCTTTTCCTGTATATGTCGCTACATCTGCATATTCTAGTATTTTATTTTTCTTTTGAATTTTTATTTCAGGAAGAGTTATTCCTTGAACTCCACAAAAATCTGCATTTTTTAATGATTCTAATGCTTGTTCAATCCAAACTGGATCGACAACACAGTCATCATCCGTAAAACCCACGATTTCTCCATTAGAATTGATAATTCCCAAATTTCTTGCGGATGAAGCACCTTTATCTAACTGTTTAATATAACGAAGATTTAGATGACTTTTTATAATGTCTTTTATTATCTTTTCCGTATTGTCAGTTGAGCCATCGACAACAATTATTTCAAAATTTTCCTGTGAAAAGGTCTGATTAAATAGTGAATCCAGTGTCCTTACTAATGACCCTTGCCTATTGAAAGTTGGAATTATGATACTTACTTCTATTCTATTTGCATTGTTTTGAGAAGCCATAGTTTGAATCGCCTCATAGAAAGCTTTTGATTGATTTCATCTGTATATCCTTCATAAAACAAGTATTAATCTTGTCGATAATCCTAAATGATTTAATGTCTGTTGAATTTCGTTTTTATATATCGGGTTAGTTACTATTGCAACATCCGGCTTATATTCACGCAGGAACTCCGGCGATAAGATTTTCAGTCCGGTTCCTGGAATATATTTTCCCTGTTTGCGTGGATTGATATCAATAACATATTCGATATTATTTCCACCCACGATCATATTTAAAAATGTTACACCTTTGGAACCTGCCCCCCATAATACCGCTCTCTGACCCGATTGTTCAATCATCTTTACTTTTTCCTGCCATTCTTCAATTGTAGCCCAAAATATTTTAGTAAACTTTCTAACATCGGATTTCATTTTCTTACTGGCTGCACATTGGGTATTTGGATCATGGGGTGACTTATCAGGTACTGCTTCAATACATAGAAATTGGCCTTTGTAAGTTTCAGTTAAATTGCATATCGAGAATCCACATGAATTAAATAAGCAAGCAAGTGAATTCCTATTGAAGAACGATCTATGTTCATAAATTAAATCCCATATTCCAAGGTCCCTGAGAGTATAACCAACATTGGGTACCTCAAAAAAAACTATGGTATCATTATTCCCTATAATTTTACGAAGATTTGTCAAAAAATCAGATGGGTATTGGATATGTTCCAGAACATGGCGACAACAGATGAAATCAGATTTATAATTCAAATAGTCCTCTGAATAAAAATCCTTAATGAAAGTAATTGTTGATGAATCCGGGCAAATTCTATTCCCAACATTTTCATAACTAGGATCAAATCCAACTCCTTGATTTCCACCTGTTTCACATAGCAATTTTAAAAACTCCCCTTTTCCACATCCGATCTCGATGATACTTTTTCCGTGTAAATTGTAGGTTTCAATCAATCGATCTGCTAATTCCTTAGCATAGCCCTGGAAAAACGGAGAGAAGTGTAATGAATTTTCATATTGTTGTGTATACTCCATGAGGTCGAGATTAAAAGCACAATTGAATATATGTTCACAATCTTCACAAAATACTAAAATAATATCGGATGTTGGGGCACTCAAAGCATCGTCACTTGTTTCCCAGAGAAGGTTGCAATGAACAGGGACCTTTGGAATCTCAAGAAACACATTGGTATTTGATGATCTACAGACAGGACATATACTTTCTTTCTGTGTATTATTTTTGTTCACTAATATATGCTCCTTCAAATTATATTCATTTACCTCTTTTTTCAAAATATTAAAACTGATTTAAGCTCTGTAATAATACCCATTTTATCAATAGTCTCTTGAATTTCATTACAATAAATTGGATTCATAACTATGACTGTATCAGGTTTGTACTGTATTAAAAACTCTGGGGCAACGATCTTCTGCCCAGTCCCAGCCATATATGTTCCATGTTTATTTGGATTAATATCAACTACATATTCTATCTCTTTAAGAATGTTGAGAGTGGTGAGAAACGCAACTCCTTTTGACCCTCCTCCCCATGGGACAACTTTCTGATCGTTTTTCCTTGCCTTTTCCAAATAGCTTTTCCAGGTATTTAAATGATTTTTACAGTTTTTAAAGAAAAAATCAACCTGACTTTTTAGCTGTACTATATCCTCTTCAACAGGTAATGAATTGAATATCCCTCTATGTCCCAATCGTGCTCCTAACATTATATACTGATCGTCATAATCTATCCACATATCTATAACTTCAAAGCCATTATTTCTAAATAATTGAGCCAGAGATCCAGGACTGAAATACGAGCAGTGTTCATAATATATATCCCAAAATGCCTGATCATTCAGGATTCGGATAACATCGGGAATCTGGAAAAATACGATGGTATCAGTTTTGTTGTTAATGGTTTTTTTTATAGTTCTAATAAAATCGGCTGTTTCATATATATGTTCAAGTGTCATTCTGCAGCAAAGGAAGTCGCATTGAATATCTGAGTATTTTAGCATGAAAGTACCCTCAGTCTTAACATCCCGTGACTATCGTTGTAAAGAAAACAACAATTTTCTGGGATGTTAAGATCAAAGATATTTATCTGTCATGTTACATCTGTGTTCTTTTTGTTTACAATTGCAAATATTTCACTTAATATTGATATTCTCTCATCAATGGATATTTCAGCAGTCTCAACAATCTTCCTCTTTTGAATTTCTCCTTTTTGATAACCGGTTTCATCTTCATACATTTCATTGTTTGTGATGAGATGCCATATAATCGTTACAATTTTTCTCGCCAGAGCAATTATTGCCTTTTGATATCCAATTGTTTTCTTCTTCCGGTTGAAAAATTCTTTCAGCTTACTGGCTTTCTTTCTGGAAGCTGCTTGAGCAATCTGGGTTAGTATCCATCTTGCTACCTTTGAACCTCTTTTGGTGATTCTTCCATTATAATATTTATCTGCAGATTGATACACATTTGGTACTATTCCAAGCCATGAAGCAAGCTTGTCTCCCGATGAAAAGTCATTGAAATCACCGATTTCAGCAATCAGTGTTGCAGCACTTAACTCACCGATACCTGGGCAAGACATCAAAATATCCATATCATGTTTATGATGTTTGTAAACGTAATTGAACATTTGTGTTTCCATAATGCTTATTTGCTCATCAATATCTTGGATCAAGTTTAGGCATGTTCGAAGCCTTACTGCAGCACTTTGAGACATTTCACGTTCAAGAATCTCTTTGATCTGCTCACTCTTTTTACGAACATTTGGACTGAGTTTGTCTACTATTTCGTCAAACTTCTTACCAGAACAGATTCCTGATAGAACCATTTTGCCATTCTTACCAAAAATATCAGTGAGTACATCACTGAGATGAAACATTTCCGAAGAAAGAATGGCGTGTGCTTGATTTTTTATATCAGTTCTTTTTCGCACAAGATTGTGACGAAGACGCACATATGATCTGAATTCTCTGTGGTGTTTGGGAAAAACTCTTGAAGGCTTGACCATGTTATTTAAAGCAAGTTGTGCAATAAATTCAGAATCGATCTTATCCGTCTTTTTATGAGAATAGGCCTTCATATCACGTGCATTTCCAACAATTACTGTTACGTGACTAATTAGTGTGTCATAGATTGGAACCCAAAAGTCACTTGTTGATTCACATGCAACAACTTCACACTGATTTCCGATTATCCAAGATTTGAGATCTAAAATTCCTTGGTCATTCCTTTCGAAACGCTTTTGTGCCATTTCACCTGATCGGCTGAGTATTGTGGCTATTAAAAAACGTTTGTGGAGATCTAAACCACAAGCTTTGTTTATTAGTACTGACAACATATATTACCTCATTTTTTAATGGGCAGTGTGATTGCCTCGAAGGCAATTTAGCATCCGTGATCAAAGTCACATTTGAGCTTTCGATGGCAATTCACTGGTTAGTTTTCTGACGGCTTCGAAGAACCAAAATAATGACAACCTATCCTGCCCAAAGAATAGTTGGAGTAATAACAAAAAAAGGTTATGCAAGCAAGCTGTCCCAAAACTAATTCACATTATACAATTCGGCTATATTTTATCATAATTGGGCAATTATTGATTATAATTCAATGTTATTATCCCAGATAGATAGATTTCATTTGATTTGTACACACGCTTTTAGTTTTGGGACAGCCTGCAAGGGGTACTTTCATTTTTTGAGCATGTCATTCGAAGAATTTCATGTGCGTTTTCTGAAAAAAAGTCTTTTTTGATAGATACTTGATATTTTTCCAAATTTTCATTCCGTTCCGGGATATAAGCCGGATCAAAACCCATACCACGATTCTTCCCGATTTCACAAAGCATTTTTAAAAACTCTCCCTGTCCACATCCTATTTCAATGATGTCTTTTCCATGCAGATCATACATATCAATTAAACTTTGGGCTAATCTCCTGGCAAATACATTGAATGTTGTTGAGTAAATTTGTGTTGATTCATATCCATCTGAATATTCATGGAGGCTGGAGTCAAATGAAAAATTTGAAATAAAACCACATTTATTACAAAATCCCAATTTTATATCTCTTTTAGGATATTTTATAGCTTCTTCTTTAGTTTGAAATAATAACACACTATGTATGGGTATATTATCAATTTCATAAATAAATGATATTTCCACTGAACCACAACTTTGGCAAGAACTTTTTTCCAATATTTTCACTTCCTTATATCAATTTCACATAATTTTATTAATTGGTTATTCTCTTTTATATTTTTTTTCTATTTGGACTTTTGTTTAAAATAAAAAAATTTATTCATCGAAATATAAGCTATTTTACATTATACATTTCATCATGATTTAAGATTTGAGCATAAAATTCGAATGTCTTCTATTATTCTTCCTTTTGTTAAAACAATTAGGATGAGTGAATATATAATAATTCCTGAAAATAATAAAAATAATAGATATATTAGAGGATGGTATAAAAAAATATTGACCATATGTGTATATTGTTTAATCATAAAAATAATTATTGTCATTACACACGCAGAAAAAGTTGGAGGAATTAAAATTTTAATAAACCTACTTGTCTTAATTTTCAGGAATCTTCCTACAAAAACAAAATTAATAGGAGTAATAATGATCATTAATAGAGAAACAAGAGCTGCAGCTCCGTTTATTCCAAAAAGCTTCGCAGCCGGGAGAACAAGTATGATCATCAAAAATAATTGTACTCCAGTCAAGATAGTTGCGATTTTAGGCACACCGATGGAGTAATATATACCAGATGTTGTTGAATTGAGCGAAAGAAGTAGCCCTAAAATACATAATATCTGTAAAGGTAGAATGGAAGGACCCCATTTTTCTCCAAGAACTATATTTACGAATTCCGGAGCGAGTGCAAAAATTCCAAAATTCATTGGTATTGATATAATGGAGGTATATTTTAATGTCTTTAGATACGCATTTCCTACCCTTCCAATATCAGATTTGATGGTAGAATATGTCGGAAACAAGACCCTGTCAACTATCGCCATAACTTCTCTCGATGAAAAGGTGGCCCAACTATAAGCGATAAAGTAGTAGCCCAAAACGGTCGGTCCGAGTATCTTTCCCAAGACTATATAATTTACATTGTCAATTAATAAAACCATCAATCCTGTTGCAAATACATATTTCCCATAGCCATAAAGTTCTTTTGCAATTTTTTTATCGAAATATAACTGAAGTTTCACTGGACTTTTGATCCAATAATAGATAGTAGATATTAAGCTCTGTGCTATCCTGCCATATATGATACTCCAAAAAGAATAGCCAGAGTATGCCAGAGCAATTGCTACTGCTGAATATGAAATATAGCCTAAAAGATTGGATTCAACTATCGTTTTAAACCTGAGTGTTTTTGTTAATTTTATTTCTGGTAAAAATCGGAAATTTTCAAGGATAAGAATAATAGCAAGAATTCTCAAAACAGAGGTAATTGCCTGATCGTTGAAAAAAATTGCCCAATAGGGAGCAATAATAAAGATTATAAAAAAAAGAAAAATACCTGTAGCCGATCTCATTATGAAACCAGTCTGTAATGATTCTTCAAACTTGTCCTGTTTTTGAATAATTGCATTAGAAATGCCAAAATCTTTGAACCGATCCACTATAGTGATCAAAATTCCAGCCATTGCAACAATGCCAAAATCAGAGGGCAGGAGTAATCGGGCTAAAATTATTAGAGTGACCGAGTTGAGTATCTTGGCAAGGATTTGCAATAAACCAACTGCACTTAGATTTATTATTGTTTTTTTTGTTAAGGACATAACTGGACTTTACTTTTAAATGATGAGTTATTTAACTTGATATTTTCAGATTAATATTTAATCTTTCTGAACTTTCATTTTTAATGTCATACCAATCCTCTTTAAGAGAAAAAAACACTCAATACAATCAGCTTTTTCCGATTTTGCATTACATCAATTGTTTCAACCGTCATTAACTCGAATTTAATTAATGTGTAACTCCGCACATTTTACAAAAGGGACACATGTTTTATACTACACTTGCAATTCACATACCAGTGATGACTATGTCCCAATG
>JAAXOC010000007.1 GCA_014237145.1 ANME-2 cluster archaeon | reverse complement strand
GATAAAACGGAACTTATTGACAACATCATCATCTTCATATTGAAATTCTGTCGTTAAACCGTCTTTAGCAGCAGAATCGACATAATCGAACAAAAAAGCATGATCGCCTTTTTTTGCTCCTAAAATATAGTGCATTTGATGTTTTTTTAATTCATGAATATGCGGGGCATTTGAGCTTAATCCGTCCTCTGTTACAATAAGGTGCAAATGCGGATGCGTTTTCCTTAATTTCTTCAAAAAACGTTTGCTTGCATTGCGTTCGCTATCATTTTTCGATTCTCCATCCTGTTTGATAATCGGCTCTGGTGCTAACGGTATTACTTCCTTGATATCAGGGTGAACGATTGCTGCACCTAACATTTGATGCTGATAGGTGATTTCCCCTGTTCTTGAGTTTGTTTTTGTACAACAAGAGTCGCAATGAATCTTATTCGAAGAAAAATAACCTGTACCATCGATAGAAATCAAATAGCAACTGTTCATAAAGATCAGTGGTTCCAAAACTTTCCCACGTTGGAGCTCGCGGAAAATATTGTTGAATGAAGGCTCTATATCAGCTGGGTCAACCTCATCTAAGATTGTGCGCATCTGAGTGTCGCAAGGTACGTTATTTATCTTGTAGATATGCTTTAAGTTCGTATCTTCAGATAGTTTCGCTTCAAAAGCTAGCAAAGAAGGATCTTTGAGCGAAAACATAGCAAAACCCGACATAAGTGCATCGGATAGCGATATTTTGGTGTTATTTGACCGATGGTCTTTTATTTTCTCAAAATCTGAACGAACAAGGCTGAATAATGCATCAGCGTTCAGATTTTTTCTAAGTTTTATTTTTTCACGCATACATAATTCCATCCATATAATTTGAAGATTGCTAATAATTACTTTAAATTATTAGCTTTATCACTCAATATTACATACAATGTCTACGAAAGTATAAATTCGTAATCCTAGGTAACCCTTTAGCTGCATGCGTTTACAATCTTAACGGGAATTGCTGTTTGATGATTAGTGTTATTTATTCATTAAGCAGAGAATTGTCTTCAAAATCTATATCCTGTATAAAATCTAAACAATCTTTATATGTCTCAAGAAAATAACCCCACATCCGTACAGCAGCGTTATGAATCACTGCTCGGCAAAGTAACAGAAAGAAAACACGCAGTACAGGAGTTTGTGGACATGCTCCACACCGAAACCACCTGGCTGACCAGTCCGGCCAGTACAAAATATCACCTGAACATAGAAGGCGGTCTGTTACAGCACAGCGTAGGGGTGGCAGAAACACTACTTCGCATAAAAGATACTCTGGCCCCTCATATCAGTGACGAATCATGCATCATTGTTGGGCTGTTCCACGATGTGGGTAAAGTCGGTATGCCGGGCAAACCGTATTATGTCCCTGAGGTAAAGAATGGAACAGCCACGGGGAAATATTTCATCAACACGGAACTCGTCTCAATGGGTCAGGCATTGAGGAGTTTGTATCTGGTGTCAAGGTATGTGCCGCTCAGTGATGAAGAAGCCCAGGCTATAGCATACCATGATGGGATGTATGTACCTGAGGGGAGGTCTGTGTCGCACAGGGAAGAAACGCTGCTGTTGCTGTTGCACTGGGCTGATATGTGGACTGCAAAGGTGTTGGAGTAGAGGGGGATGAATATGTCCGGTTTTTAGTAAGTGGAATCAAAAAGGTCAAAGCTTTGTAAACAATGCTACGATTCATCAAAAGTTACTGTCAATTTAATATTTTCAAATTCTTTGATTTTTAAATACTTTGTTACGATATACCACGCTAAGCAACGTGCGACTTTATAAGTATCATTTCCCTTCAGTGCTTTATCTGTGGGATTAATACAAGCTTCAAGATCGTCAAGATCGCTTGGTGATGGATCATCTGGCTTGTTTTTTAACCAGTTATCAAAAACAGGGATCATCTTAATATCTGTTGTTTTATGAATTTCTTTCAGTGCTTCTACAAGTTTCGCAAACTTTTTATCTTCAATTTTTTGTTTGAACAAGGAAATCCTCCTTGTTAAACTCATCACATTTTTATAAGTAATAAGTGTTGTGGCAACATCTGTGAGCCGTTGATAAACTCCCTTCTCCAGCGTTTTACATATTCCAGCAAGCGTCCTGCCGAAACATCACCTTCAGCAGCCCCACCCGCGCCTTACTTCCAGTACATCAAGTCAGGTGGCAGGCAGCAACACTAGGAATTGTCACTCGGGTGAGTGCAGAAAGGAAGCAGGCTGGGATTATTTCAATTTCATTATTAACCACAGATAACCACAGATAAACACAGATGAACACAGATACCGGACATTATGGATTTTAATTGTGATTATACAGTAGAAATTTAAATGTAATCAAATTTTAGCTACAATATCTGTTACCTTGATAAGTCCCTGGATAAAAGTATAAAATGCATCTCCAAAATAATTATCTTCAACAGTACATTTCAATTCTCCACTATCGTTTTCAAGATAGTGTGCCTTAAGGACCGAATTAATGATTTCTTTCCTTTTGCCTCTCTCAAAGTCTAGATCATCATAAGATAGATGCATGAAAGTGTGCCCCTCATCAGTGAAATACCACCCAGCCCCATTCTTTTTAAGGACCACATTCAGGAAATCCCCATCTTCAAATGTAAATGGAGCTGAAATTACGAACCTATCTTTACCTTTAGGGAATAATTCAATTTCGTTACAAACCTTTTTCCTTAATTCCTTTTCAAGTGATTTAAGATCCATATCTCCCCCTAATTAAAATTATTTAAGAAATAATGATCACCCTTAAAATTACATTCAATCATTTGCAATGAGTACCAATATTACTGCTTGCACTAACAATGATAACATATTCAA
The DNA here is from genome assembly GCA_014237145.1 of ANME-2 cluster archaeon. Lineage (NCBI taxonomy): Archaea > Methanobacteriati > Methanobacteriota > Methanomicrobia > Methanosarcinales > ANME-2 cluster archaeon. The sequence continues at coordinate 57,181 of JAAXOC010000007.1, read as the reverse complement.
CAATCACAGATTATCGGATAATGATATAACCTCTTGGATAGCAGAACGAAATTAATCGGATTACACCTCTAATTGAAAATAAAAAATATAATTAATCTTGAAGCTTATTTCTGAACATCTATTTTAATGACCTGGACTTAACCGATATCAAAGTTCGGGGTCATTCATTCGCTCAACACAATCCCCATTACCTATTTAACGCCCCACATTACTATAACACCCTAATGCACAAACCCGAACTATTAGCACCAGCCGGAAGCAAAGAAGCCCTTATCACAGCAATTCAAAACGGAGCAGACGCCGTATATTTCGGCGGACCAACTTTAAGTGCAAGGCATGATGCCGCCCTCACCCATGATGAACTTGAATGGGCTATTGATTACGCCCACATTAACAAAGTTAAAGCATACGTAACAGTCAACACCCTCATCAAGGATCAAGAGCTCGAAAAAGCCTCCGAATACCTGCAATTCCTCTGCAATGCAGGAGCAGATGCAGTCCTTGTACAGGATATCGGTATCCTGCGATTATTAAAAGACCAGCTCCCCCAGCTTCCGGTCCATGCCAGTACACAGATGACCATCCACAATATAGAAGGTGTACAATCCCTTGAGAAAATGGGAGTAAAACGCATAGTGCTCGCAAGAGAGCTTTCCCTTGATGAGATCAGGAGAATAAAATCCCAAACCAACACCGAGATAGAAGTCTTTATCCACGGTGCGCTGTGCTTTTCATACTCTGGCCAGTGTCTTTTCAGCAGCATGATCGGAGATAAAAGCGGAAACCGCGGCTACTGTACCCAGCCCTGCCGCAGGAAATATATAATTGATGGAGCAAAGGGCCACCTCCTGAGTCCAAAGGACCTCAACATAAGCGAACACATCGGACACCTGATAGAATCAGGTATTGATTCCTTCAAAATAGAAGGCAGATTGAAGCACCCTGAATATGTGGCAGGTGTGGTACGAATTTACAGGAATCTTATAGAGAGATATCTTGAAAACCCAGGCGATTTCCATGTATCCTATAATGAACAGCACACACTGCGCCAGCTTTTTAACCGCGGGTTTACACAAGGGTATTTTTTTGGAAATCCCGGCAGCAATTTAATGAGCAGGCAGCAGCCGCATAACCAGGGAACGTATCTCGGGCAGGTTGTCAAATACGACTGGGAAAGGAAATTTGCCTACATACAGATCGAGCATCCATTAAGGATAGGCGATGGAATCGGCACCCAGGGGCGGGGAACAGGAACTACGGTACGAAGTATGTACATCAATAACCAGGGTGTGGAAAGCACCCCTGCCTGTGCAACAGTTAAAATACCCATGGAAAAGACCGTTTACAGAAATGAGACCGTTTTAAAGACGTATGATTTCAGGCTTATGGAATCTCTTGGGATTAAAGATGTCATGAAAAGAATTCCCATCAAGATGTCATTTACAGCAAAACATGGGGAACCGGCAGCACTTTGTATTACAGACGGCGAGAACGAGGTCATGCAAACCGGAGATGTTCCACAGCGTGCAAAGGGAGGCCGGATATCAGAAGATTCTATAATCCGGCAGTTGAAGAAACTTGGCAATACCATTTTTGAGCCCGAAAACATCAAGGTCAATCTGGAAGCAGATATTTTTATCCCAATTTCCCAGCTAAATACTCTTCGCAGGACAGCCGTTAAAAGGCTTGAAAAAGAACGTACAAAGAACTGGAAACGAACATGCAGCAAACCCGGGATTATTTTCGATGGCCAGAAGATACAAAATAAATCCCTCCCCACCCTCCTGTCCGTAAATACTTGCTCCCTGGAAACTTTTCAGGCAGCAGTTGACAGCGGTGCGGATGTGGTTTATTTCGGTGAAGAAAATTTCACAGGGCATTTGCTCACAACAGAAGATTACCGGTTTGCCATTGAGTATGGTAAGGAAAAAGGGGTGGAAGTCTATCTCGGTACACCGAGAATAGCTAAAAAATTAAAAGGATTTGACTACTTCCCTGACCACACTGGATTTCTTATAGCAAACACGGGTGTCCTGCATAATCTTCTTGACTCTGGTAAAAAGTCACTTGTCATTGACTATCCGCTTAATGTTTTTAACAGGCTTGCAATGGCTCATTATCTGGAGCAATGCCAGAGGGTAACTCTTTCGCCTGAGCTTACACTGGATGAAATAAAACAGATAGCTCCCCATGGTATGGTGGAATGTATCGTTCACGGTTTTATCCCTACAATGGTATCTGAACATGATCTTTTGGGAGAGCTGTTCCCTGATGATAAAATTCATGATGCCCTGCTGGAAGATGTAAAAGGTTTTACTTTTCAGGTGAGAACCGATGGGGATGGACGTACTTATATTATTAACTCAAGGGAACTGTGTATGCTCGACCACATTCCTGAACTGATTCAAGCAGGTGTCAGCTGCCTGAGAATTGAGGCTAAAATGTATGACCGGAAAACTACTGGAAAGTTGACAGGACTTTACAGGAAGGCTATTGATAACAGGACCAATGGCCACTGTGGCAGTGAATCTACTTCAGGGCATTATTTCAAGGGTGTTTTGTGAAAGTATTTTTCGCGAATTTATTGTTAAATGAAGACCGTTATTCTTAATTACAGGAAAGCTCTACAAGCTACCAGACCATAAAATCCCAAGGGGTAATTCCATTGAACGTGCTTGACACATCAAAACACACAAAAGATGAATTGACCGAGATACTTAGAAAGGAACTGGCAGATAATCCTATATTGTACCTTACCGGTCCGCAGGGTGGCGGCAAGACCACTCTCAGTGTCGGAATGGCAGATGAGAATGTTGGTGCCATCTATGAGGGACGGGCACGTTCTGCCCAGCCAGTAATAATTATCCGGAAGGATATAACAGATAAAATGGAACAGGAGATTGTAGAACGGCGCAAGCTTCCGATCTTTGATGGGGATGATCCCATATATGTGGATGTGAAAATGCTGGATAAGCTCAATTACATCATTGAAGATGTCTTTGATGTAATGGAACTAGGTGAAGAGCACTTATTCAATGAGATATCAAAGTTGGCAGACCAAATAGGGGTTAAACCAAAGCAGATCGAGATCATTGCTGATGAAGATATACTGGTGAGGCGCAGGCTTCAGCGCCATATGGATGCCAAAGACAGGCTGGAAGAACTACTGAAAAAGGAAAAACAGTATGGCATAAAGTCCAATCTGTTGGGTATCCAGGGTGCTAAGGTCCTGGATATATTGAACCGGGAGGGGGTAGGAAACTACGATGATAGCCAGTTCTCAAGGACTGTGAAGGATTTTGACCGGATATTACCTACCCGGGATATGACCATTGGCCAGTGCCTGCTTAAGGTAGTTGAGATCTCCAATGAGGAGGGAAAGGAGTCCGGTTTTCTGGTCATGCATACTGATGACGGCGAGCAAAAGATCATCAGCGATCTTGTTGTGGGAAAACATGAGAATTCCATGATCGGTGTAACACTGCTGGAAATATATGTAGGGTACAGGCAGAGCCGGCATATGTACCAGACCTATAAGAGCAACCTGGAAGGAAAGGTGGAAGTCATACACTCCTTCACACCAGAATTGCAACTTGAGGTGGGATTCAAGCAACTCGCAAACATGAACCTTGATTACATTTCCGAAGAGGATGATACCGGATTAGTGTCCGTTGCTGATAAAGCAGCTGCTGATCGGTTTGGAATTATCGTTACTGTAGTGGATACTGACGGTAATATAGAATCGTCAGAACCAAAGAGGATAGAGGAACTCGACCGGATAATGTTTGAGGCCTACCAGGAATTTAAGGCTGCCCAGGGTTTGAACGAATAGTGGTATAGCGGTACAATGTTCAATTATATGGAAAATATTGTGGGTTTTTCAAGAGAAGCTTTTGAAGAAGCCTACGACCAGGGATTAAAGTCTGATGACAGATCAGTTGAGATGAACATGACCAACAGGACACATGAAAGGATAGTGGAACTGGAATCCGAGAATAATAGCATTGAAATGATCATGATCGGATTTGAGAAGAGTATTATTTTATATGGGGGGGGAATGTACGAAATTATCCGGATGGAAAAGTCTTAACTGTGAATACCTGATTCATACTGTACGATACAGGAATATCAATATCGATAAATTGATATTACCCTGAGTTATATATTTTGTTTATCCTTTTCAAAGAAGTGTATGACCATGTTCCTACCTACGCCTGGAGATATAAAAAAGCGCAGGGTCGGTCTCAACCTGACCCAGAACGAACTTGCCAAACTTGCAGGTGTGAGCCAGCCCCTGATAGCCAGGATCGAAGCAGGTGATGTGGATCCAAGGCTTTCTACATTGACCAAGATATTCGATGCTTTTGATATCACTGAAAAAAAGAGGATACTGGCAGGGGATATTATGCATTCTCCTGTGATACATACCAATCCAGGTTCGTCTGTGGAAGAAGCTGTTGATATCATGGAGAGTGAAGGTTTCTCCCAGGTGCCTGTTATAGAGAACGGTGTACCGGTGGGCAGCATCTCTTCTGATACGGTTGTTCATTACATGACCGAAAGCGATACTGATAAACTATCCAATATGCAGGTCAGTGATATTATGGGCAGTTCATTTTCCACTGTCTCAAAGGATACAGTTGTAAGTATCATCTCACACCTGCTTGAACAGAGCCCGGCTGTGCTTGTGATGGATATGGGCAAGGTAGTGGGTGTGGTTACCCAGCACGATGTTATGAGACTTGTGCATAAGAAATAACAATTGAACAATAATTTTACACGAACAAGAGAGACCTAAAATGTTACCTGAGGATGATTATAAGAAGATTGCCGAGCGACTGGGCAGGGAGCCCACCGAAGTTGAACAGGGCTGTTTTTTGAACCTGTGGAGCGAACACTGCTCGTATCGTTCCAGCTCAGCTATATTGAAAACCTTTACCACTACAGGTGAGCGGGTCATCATCGGTCCAGGGGACGATGCCGCTATTGTCCGCCTTGAGGACGGCTGGGTAATGGCCATTGGGATGGAGAGCCATAACCACCCATCATATGTTGACCCCTATAATGGTGCAGCCACAGGTGTGGGTGGGATCGTGCGGGATATCATTTCCATGGGTGCACGGCCCATAGCCCTGATGGACCCCTTGTATTTCGGGCCGCTCGACAATGAAAAGAACAGGTATCTTTTCGAGCATGTGATAATGGGCATTGCAGGGTACGGGAACTGTATTGGCGTACCTGTGGTGCGGGGAGAGGCATATTTCCATGAAAGTTTTAGCGGTAACCCTCTGGTGAATGTGGTATGTGTAGGCCTGGCCCGCGAGGATAAGATCGTTACTGCCACTGCCCAGAAGGCTGGCAACAAGCTGGTGCTAATGGGTTCGTCCACTGGCAGGGACGGGATGGGCGGTGCGTCCTTTGCATCAAGGGACTTAAGCGAGGAATCGGAATCAGAGGAACGGCACAGTGTCCAGATAGGCGACCCGTTCGCAGAGAAACTTGTCATGGAAGCCACTCTTGAAGCCATTGATATGGGATTGGTACTGGCATGTCGTGACCTTGGAGCCGCAGGTCTGGTAGGAGCCAGCAGCGAGATGGCAGCCAATGGCGAACTGGGCGCTCATATTATTGCTGATAATGTTCACCTGAGAGATGAGACCCTGACACCTTTTGAGATAATGATATCAGAATCCCAGGAGCGCATGGTACTGGAAGTAGAGCCCGGTAATGTAGATAAGGTGCTGGCAATAGCAGACAAATACGACCTCAAGGCCAACCTGATAGGTGAACTCACACAGGAAACCCAGTATGTGGTTAAGTATAAGGGCGAAATAGTAGCAGATATGCCAATACTGTTCCTGTGCGGCGGCGCACCCACGTCCGAGATGGACTTTATACCGCCTGCTGTTGAGAGGAATGCTGAAAAACCGCCCGTGTCTGAAGATATAAAGGACATCATCTTAAAACTGCTCGCCAGACCCAATATCGCTTCCAAGGAGTGGGTATACAGGCAGTATGACCATGAAGTGCAGTTGCGCACCTTGATCAGGCCGGGTATGGACGCAGGTGTACTGCGGATCATTGATGATACCCAGGGACTTGCCCTGTCCTGCGGCTGCAATCCTGCCCATGTTGAGGCTGACCCCTACAACGGCGGGGCTGGTACAGTTATAGAGAATGCCATGAACCTTGCTGCTGTGGGAGCCAGACCCATAGCACTGGTGGACTGCCTGAACTTCGGGAACCCTGAGCGCTCTGAGATATTTTACCAGTTCAAGCAGGCATCATTGGGACTGGGCGATGCTGCAAGGAAATTGAAGACGCCTGTGGTAGGTGGAAATGTATCTTTCTACAATGAGAGTGACGAGTTTGGGAGTGCCATTGCACCCACACCAAGCATTGGCATGGTCGGGTGGGTCAGGGACCTGGGGACCATTCCTGCAGGTACCTTCCGGCAACCGGATGAGACCGTGATACTTGTGGGTGATACAAAGGACGAGCTTGGGGCAAGTGAGTATTATTCCATGCTTGGGCTGGACAACAATGGCGTTACGCCCGGATTGCCTGAGAATATTGATACTGTCATCGATACACTGATACGTGCCGTGGAAGCAGGTCTTATAACATCTGCTCATGACATATCAAACGGCGGGCTGGCAGTTACGCTGTGCGAGATGGTTGAACAGATAGGCGCAGAAATTGATATTACAGGTATATGTGCAAGGGACGATGATGCCCTGTTCTCGGAGTCATACGGCAGGATGGTCATCACCACCAGTGAACCTGATAAAGTGCTGGATATGATGTCAGGTATTGATTGTACAGTACTTGGAAAGACAAGCGGGAATAGTCTGTCAATTATAACCCGCAATAGTAACCTGAACTTGTCAAATGATGAAATCGAAGATGCCAGGAGCAGTCTCTCCCGGCTTATGATGGATTAATTAAAATTAATTAAAATTAATTAAAATTAATTAATATTAATTAATATTAATTAATTCCTTTATCTACTTTTTTCTCATTCCCTTAATTATCTTGCTTATAAATACTATTATGACCAGGATTACAATTGCGCCTCCCAGGATCACCAATCTGGAAATGTTGCTTTCTGCCTCCTCATCTATCACGATCTGGGTCTTTAATGGTGTGGGCGTGGGTGGTGTGTAGTTTTCAGGATCTATATATATGGCTGCAGCCCATACATCCAAGTTCAGGTCCTGGTACGTGGTGTATGCCAGCTTTGTACCGTCATGGCTCCAGTCAGGCTGGGTCTGGTCCCTGGATTCCTGGATCAGGGTCGTATTATTATTACCGTCCGGCCTGATAATACGTATGTCAAAATCGCCGTTCTCATTAGAGGAATAGGCGATCCATTTTCCGCAGGGACTCCATGCCGGGTCGAGTTGTTCATAACTGTCATTGGTAAGCTGGATATTATTAGAGCCGTCAGCGTTCATTACCCAGAGATCGCCATTGAATGAATAAACAATCCTGGAACTATCAGGACTCCATGTTGGTTTCTCGACTATTGCCTGGTAAAAGGTCAACCTGGTGATGTTTGAAGTATCAGGCTCCATGGTCCAGATCTCATGATCATAGTTGACCCTGCCCTGGAAAAGTATCTTCGTATTGTTATGGTTCCAGGAAGGGTTCTGCTGGTCGGTTTTGTTGATGCTTAATTGCCTGGGTATGACACCTTCACCTTCGGCGATCCAAATGTCATGGTGGCGGTCGCGCTTGAAGGAATACTGGGAGGTATATAGTATTCCTTTTTCTCCCCAGTCGGACTGGCCCAGCCAATCAGTACTTTGGAGATGCATAACCTGATTGGAACCGTCCAGATCCATAATCCACAATTCATAGCCATAGCGCCCGTCCACAGTATAGACGAGCTCCGAATCATCAGGGGACCAGGAAGGGTCATATTCCTCCATCGAACTATTGGTCAACTGGAACAGGGCGGTCACACTGGGTAAATCATCGGCTGTGGCTGAAGAAACAAAGCACAGCATGATTGTGATGAAAATGAAAGATAATTTTATTTTCCTCATGATTTCACGTCAATATTTTTTTTCAGACTTGAAATTGTAGATATTTATGATAAAATTTATTTCAAATTTGGCAGTAGTACTTTATAAACCTAATCATATAAATCATCGGCTATTCCTGTGATTTTTTTGTTAATGGACAGCATTTATGTTAATTAACCACGTTATCCGGTTGCAGGTGAAGGAAAAATGGCAATACATCCAATTGAATTTCGTTACGGTACTGCTGAAATGAAGCAGGTATGGAGTGAGGAATCTAAACTTATAAAATTACTCCAGGTAGAGGCAGCCCTGGCCAGGGCTGAAGCTGATGTGGGCATGATACCAGGGGATGCGGCCGATACCATTGCAGCAGCAGTGGATTGTGTGAAACTTGAACGGGTCAATGAGATAGAGGACGAGATACACCACGATATGATGGCTGTGGTCATGGCAATGTCAGAGCAGTGTGGGACAGCAGGTAAATGGGTTCATTTCGGTGCCACTTCCAATGATATGCTTGATACCCAGCTTGCCTTGCAGATAAAGGAAAGTATAGCCCTGCTGCGCAGCAAGACCATAGCTGTCAGGGATGCTCTTGTTGAAATGGCAGATAAGCACAAAACCACGGTCTGTGTCGGCAGGACACACGGGCAGATAGGAGTGCCTACCACCTACGGTCTGCGCTTCGCAGTCTGGGCCAGCGAAATGGACAGGCACCTCACAAGGCTGGACGAACTTGAGCCCAGGGCCGCAGTGGGACAGATGACGGGTGCTGTAGGTACCCAGGCTGCCTTCGGAGCGGACGGTATTGAGGTACAGCGGCGTACTATGGAATACCTGGGCCTGGGCAGTGTGGAGGTGTCCACCCAGATCATACAGCGGGACAGGCATGCTGAGTTTGTGATGTGGATGGCAAACACGGTCACTACCCTGGATAAGATATGCGTGGAATTCCGCTCTCTGCAGCGCAGCGAGATCGCAGAAATAGAGGAGAGTTTTGGCAAGAAGCAGGTGGGTTCGTCCACCATGCCTCACAAGCGCAATCCTATTAAGAGCGAGCAAGTATGCGGTCTGGCCAGAATTGTCAGGGCTATGGTGGAGCCTGAACTGCTGAACAATACGCTGTGGGATGAGCGGGACCTGACCAACAGTTCCTGCGAGCGTGTGATCTTTCCCGAGACCTGCGTACTGACAGACCATATCCTGAAACTGGCTGAGGGTATTATTGCAAATCTAAGGTTCTTCCCTGAGAATATCAAGCGCAACCTGGAGCTAATGGGTGGGCTGAATATGGGTGAGGCTGTGATGATCGAGCTGGCAAAGCGGGGTGTGGGCAGGCAGGAGGCGCATGAGATTGTGAGGACCAGTGCAATGGAGGCCCGCGAGTCTGGCAGGCACATGAAGGAGGTACTGATGTCACGGCCTGAGGTGACTGAGTTTATTAGTGCTGGAGAGATTGAGGGCGTTATGGACCCGGAGGGGTATATCGGGACTGCGGTGGAACAGGTTGAGGCTGTGGTGGTTCGGTTGAGGGGGTAGGCATTAATATGAAACAGCGAGTGATGAAGTATAGTCTGCTGCATAACAATTAATAGAAAACTAACTGCAGATGAATATCTATTTATTGCACATAAAGGTTTTTCAAATCATATCACTATGTTGATATGATTTATCATATTTTGTATCACTATGGTGATGCAAATCAAAATTAAATATATCAGTATAGTGATAAAGTTTAAATAATTTTGTTGCTATGTGATATTGATGCTTAAAAAGAGCCTGATATTTGAAATCCTGAGAGACCAGAATTACTGGTTCAAAGATTTTACTAATGAAGAGTATATCGAACGAGAGCATTACATGGTCAGGATGAAAGATTTGCTCTATTCAAAATCAATAACCATTATAACAGGTCCAAGAAGGACCGGAAAAACAGTATTATTAAAACAGACAATCAGTAAGATGATAGAGAAAGGGATCGGCAGAGAACAGGTATTATACCTGAATCTTGAGGATTACAGGCTGTATCCCCACCATTCACTTGAACTTTTAAGTGCAGTACTTGAAACGTATAAAGAGAATATAAATCCAAAAAAGAATATCTACTTTTTCATAGACGAAATACAGAATATAGGGGGTTTTGAACATTTCTTGCGAACAGAATATGACAGGGATGCAAAAGTAAAAATAAAATTCATCATAACCGGTTCAAATTCAAAACTATTGTCAAAGGAGCTTGGGACACTAGTGACAGGCAGGACCTCAACATTGACTGTATATCCTTTTTCATTTGGAGAATATCTCCACTATCATAATGTGAAAATAAACGCAAGTTCATATTTCACTCTTGAATCTCAGAAAAATGAGATAAAACAGTTGTTCAATATGTATGTAGATTTTGGTTCAATACCGGAGTTCCTTGATGAAACAAAGCCATATGGCAGGCTGAATGAATATATTGAAAATATAATATTTAAGGATATAGTTGTGCGTTTTAACATAAGGAATGCCAGATTGGTAAAAGAAATGGCAATATTTCTGGCAACAAACACTGCAAAGACATATTCCATAAACAACTTGGCAAAGACATTCAATTCTTCTGTTAATACTATACAGGAATACCTCTTTGACCTTGAACAGGCGTATCTTTTCTTCTATTTAAGACAGTATTCATACTCTTATAAAGAACAGATCAAAACCAAGTCAAAAACATACTGTTTAGATACTGGACTTGCGTGTTCAGCAGGATTCAGATTTTCCAGGAATTATGGTCGTCTCCTTGAAAATACCGTGTTTATTGAACTTAAAAGAAGGAACAGCGATATCTATTACCACAAAAATTCCAGAACTGGAGTTGAATGTGATTTTTTAATAAAAGAAGGATTGGACATAACCAACGCCATACAGGTCACAGAATCACTTGCAGATCCTAAAACTCAAAAAAGAGAGATCAATGCTCTGTCAGATGCAGCTCAACAATATGGACTTGAAGATAGTTTGATACTGACCGATAGTGAATATGATGATATTATACAGGACGGGATACGTATTCATGTGCGCCCAATCTGGTTCTGGATGCTAAGTGTGTTATATTGATTTCAGAGTGAGCAGGTATGCGGTCTGGCCCGGATAGTCAGGGCAATGGTTGAGCCTGAACTGCTGAACAATACGCTGTGGGATGAGCGGGACCTGACCAACAGTTCAAGTGAGCGTGTGATCTTTCCCGAGACCTGCGTACTGACAGACCATATCCTGAAACTGGCTGAGGATATTATTGCAAACCTGCGTTTCTATCATGAGAATATCAGTCGCAATCTGGAACTTATGGGAGGGCTGAACATGGTTGAGGCTGTGATGATCGAGCTGGCTAAGCGGATTCTGGGCAGGCAGGAGGCACATGAGATTGTGAGGACCAGTACCATGGAGGCCCGCGAGTCGGGCAGGCATATGAAGGAGGTACTGATGTCGCAGCCTGAGGTGACTGAGTTTATCAGTGCTGAGGAGATTGAGGGTGTTATGGACCCGGAGGGGTATATCGGGACTGCTGTGGAGCAGGTTGAGGCTGTGGTGGAGCGGTTGAAGGGTAAGCATTAATACTTGAAAAGGAAAGTCTGGTAAGGGAGGATTTCATCGTGAGGATATTTTTTATTCTTGTGCTGCTGGTACTTATTTCAGGATGCATAGCCAGTGAGCCAGTTGAATTGACTGTGGGGGAGGAGATAAATATGGATGTAATATCGATTTCGTCAGACGTATTTGAGAACGGGGGTATGTTGTCGTCCGAATACACATGTGATGGCAGTGATGTATCACCCGACCTGTCCTGGGACACCGTCCCCGCAGGCACACAGTCCATCGCCATGATAGTGGACGACCCGAACGCCCCCGGCAAAACCTGGGTCCACTTGGTGATCTATAACATTCCTGCCAACAGCACTGGACTGCCCCTGGGTGTACCAAAGAACAAGACCCTGGACGACGGCAGCCTGCAAGGTAATAACGACTTTGGCAAGATCGGCTATAACGGACCCTGCCCGCCGCCGGGCACGGTACACAGGTATTTCTTCAAAGTGTATGCCCTGGATACTACACTCAGCTTAAAGAGCGGCGCTACCAAATCCCAGCTTGAGGCCACGATGTCGGGGCACATCCTGGCACAGGGAGAGATGATAGGAAAATACGAACGCTGATTGAGTATGTAGCTGCCGCGAACCGGGGGTCATTCTTTTACGATTGTGTTCTGAGACTTTTAATTTATTCTAGATAAATGAATCGCGGCAAAAAAGATACACCGCAGAGGACGCAGAGTGTTGTTATTTTTCTCTGCGTGCCTCCGCGCTCTCTGCGGTTTTCTGAATCGTCCCAGTAAGTAATAAAAAGTCTCTGTGTTCTTCGGGCATTGTTGGTCTTTTACCATGTTCATATAAAATTGTTGATATAATTTTATAAATATATTATGGTAAAATCAAAAGATTAATGTGCCTTGAGTTTTTATGATTTATCAAATATTCAGAACAGGATTTACGCAATTTCATAATTCGAATTCCATTGTGGGATGTGAGATGGAAAAAAAAGAGGAGTTGTAGTGTAAAGTATATTCTTGCAAAGAATGTGAGAAGTATCGGGAATAGCATAATTCACAACTGGATATCGACGCTGCTGACTGGTATTTGTACGGGAACGACTGGCGCGGCAGCGCTGTGAGTGAATGACTATAAAGTGGATGCGAAAAAATCGGGAGATTGGAGTTATATATGAAATATTTGAGAATCGGGCTTGCCCTTCTTATATTAGCCATTCTTGTGCTTGCCACATCAGCTTGAATTACGAAATCCCCCATTCAGGAAAAAACTGATGAAAACTTTGTGAATAAAAGCAGTAACGATACCGCCCAGTTTACAGGATCTAATGATACTGACAATACATCTGTTGACCCTGTTTCAATACCACTCGAAAAACCACAGTTTATAGATTAATTTACAGATTAAGGAGGATACTAAAATATGAATAAAAGAAATACAATACTGCTATCAATTGCATTTATTTGCATTTTTTTACTTGCGGGAAGTGCGAGTGCAACAATATTTCCAGTCAACGAGGCTGTAATAACAGTAGATGATGACGGTCCTGCAGATTATAATACTATACAGGCTGCTGTAGATGCTGCTTCTTCGGGAGATACTATTTATGTGTACAATGGAAGATACCATGAGAATATAATAATCTCCAAATCTTTAACATTATTAGGACAAGATGAAGCTAATGTAATAATCGATGGTAACAGAAGCGGTAATTGTATTAAATTAAGTTCATCGGATGTGATTGTTAATGGATTTACAATCACAAATGCCAGTGGCAGTGGACTTTATGCAATTTATTCAGATTTGAATGTTGGGAATGTCACAATCATAGACAATACCAAATCAGGTATTTACTTCTATTCCGGAAAAGCCTTCACAATTCGAAACAGTACAATAGATGGAAACGGCGGCGGGATTATCTATGGTGGAAGTGCTACTGGTGATGCTGTAGTAGAAGACAATATCATTACTAACAATATTGGCTCCGGAGTTTCAATCAGTCTTGCTGAAAGAAAAAGTGCCACTGTAGCGAATAACAAGATCAATAATAATGCTGGCAGCTACAGTGACGGGATTTCTGTTTATATAGCACATTCAGGCGGACTAATGACAATAGAAAATAATCCTGTCACAAGCAGCGGGCGGTATGGCATTTATCTGCGCGGTGGAAGAACAGAGTCTATTGTTGCTGATTCCAGTGTTGGGAGTTCAGGTAGCTATGGGCTTTATGCAGATTCTTCAGATTTGAATGTTGAGAATGTTACAATCACAGATAATACCAGATCAGGTATTTACTTCAAATCTGGAAAAGCCTTCACAATTCGAAACAGTACAATAGATGGAAATGGCGGCGGGATTATCTATGGTGGAGGTGCCGCTACTGGTAATGCTGTAGTGGAAGACAATATCATTACTGACAATACTGGCTCTGGAGTTTTAATCAGTCTTGCTGAAGAAAAGAGTGCCACTTTAAAGAATAACAAGATAGATAATAATGTTGGCATTTCCAGCGATGGAATCTATTGTAAGATAGCCGGTACAGGTGGTATGGTGACAATAGAAAATAATAGTGTTACAAACAGTGCTGATGATGGAATTTATCTAATCAGGGCTAAAAAATCAATACTTGTGAATAACAATATTTCGACAAATGGTTATGGAATTCGTCTTGATTCTTCTTTAAATAACTTAATTTATCATAACAATTTCAAAAATAATCATAAATACAATGCTTATGATAATGGTGAATCCAATTCATGGGATGATGGTTATCCTTCAGGCGGTAATTACTGGGAGGATTATAATGGAGAAGATGTAGACAACGATGGTATTGGTGATACACCATATAACATCAGCGGCACAGCTGGTGCCCAGGATCAATATCCACTAATGGAACCGTGGAATGGAATTGACCCTGACCCTGACATCACATATCCAGTGATCAATTCTGTTATACTGAATACGACTGATCCGAATATCGGTGATGATATTTTAGTTACCGTAAATGCTACGGATAATGTCGAAGTAACAGCTGTAACAGCTGACGATCTGCCTCTAAGTGACAATGATGGAGATGACATATGGATGGGAACTATAATAGCTATTAACGGAACCCACACTGTGAATATCTCAGCAAGTGATGCAGCAGGCAATACCGTCTATGACGAAATGGCAAACTATACAGCAACAACACTACCAGCATCAGGTACAACTCTTAATCTATACACTGGCTGGAACCTGATTTCTCTACCCTTGATGCCAGAAGACACTAGAATAACTTCATTGCTGTCTCCAATCAATGGCAATTACAGCATAATCTGGGAATATAACGCAAGCGACACTTCTGACCACTGGAAGAAGTACGATCCGGGTGTACCCTTTGGAAACGACCTGATAAATATGGAACCTGGTAAAGGATACTGGATAATGATGACATCTGATGACATATTGCCCATAAGTGGTACTATACCAGAGTCAACTGATATTGATTTAAAGATCAGCTGGAACCTTATCGGCTACAATTCTCTTGATAGTCAGCCAGTAGTTGAGGCTCTATCTTCAATCAGTGGCAATTACAGTATCGTTTGGGCATATAATGCCAGCAACACTACAGATCAGTGGAAAAAGTATGATCCATCTGTGCCTTTTGGAAACGACTTGACCATTTTTAAACCTGGTAAAGGATACTGGATAATGGTGACATCTGATGATATTTTAGAAACATAAAATATTAAAGTTAGATATATTTAATTTATACTTCTCCGCAAGTATAATTTGGAACTTTGTATGACTGCCACAGAGGGCACAGAGGGCACAGAGAGAGGAGTTTAGGGGCAAAAAAGCATCTCGGTGTTCTCTGTGGCAGAAAGTTACAAAAAACATATACGGTTTAGTATACATGTCGAATCTGCTGATAGCCAGACGGTTTTCGATGCCATGTTTAAACCATTTACTGAGCCAGCCCCGCTTTTTAATACATCCTATGAACCGCCCTATGGACCGGACAGGGTGATCAACTGGCTGGTTGCGTCACCAATGATGAAAGTAACAGGTACACTTACCACCAGGAAAGGAACGGCACTTGAAAAGACATATACACTGAAAAACACAAAAGGTTACCACGATCACAACTGGGGTTACTGGCTGTGGCAGGACGATATCGGATGGGACTGGGGACAGGCGACCGAGAGCAAGAACCACTTGGATGGAAATGATGTGGGTAAATATGCATTTTGCTTTGGGAATGTTACCGACAATGAGCATACCAAATCAAGGGGGGCTGTCCTGAATATATGGAAGAATAAAAAGATAATTGCGAGATTTGAGGATAAGGGGATACAGATCCAGCACTCCAGAATAGCAAAACTGCCTCAAATACCTGAACTCCGGAACAATTCGTTTCCAATGTGTACGGTCCTCAATGCCAATGATGGTGAAAACAGCATGAGTATTCGCTTTATGACCGAAGATGTCACACCGATTCCAGTACAGGTCGGAGTTGACAAATATCTGGTAATATGGGAACTGACCGGCACATATGATGTCAATGGATGCATAGATGGGAAACCTGTTTCGTACACATCGAAAGGATTTATGGAATATGTGGCATGAGGTATAGAACCGGTAGAAGGAGCCCATAATACTTACTTGGAGGAGTTGTCTGTTGAGGGTCTTCTTGATTATCGCTCTACTGGTATTATTTTCAGGATGTATATCCAACCAAACAGAAGAGGAGACCATAATGGAGCAAATCTCAATATCTTCAGATGCCTTTAAAGCCGACACCAGCCTGCCAGTCGAATACACCTGTGATGGGGAGGACCGCTCCCCTGCACTCACATGGGAGGCCGTACCCGCAGGCACACAGTCCATCGCCCTGATAGTGGACGACCCCGACGCCCCCGGCAAAACCTGGGTCCACTGGGTGATCTACAACATACCTCCCGACAGCACTGGACTGCCCGCTGCGGTACCTAAGAACAAGACCCTGGACGACGGCAGCCTGCAAGGTAATAATGACTTTGGCAGGATCGGCTATAACGGACCCTGCCCGCCACCGGGCAAGGCACACAGGTATTTCTTCAAGGTATATGCCCTGGATACTACATCAGCTTAAAGAGCGGGGCTACCAAATCCCAGCTCGAGGCTGCCATGTCAGGGCACATCCTGGCACAGGGAGAGATGATAGGGAAATACGGGCGCTGATAAGCATTAGTGAATTCAGGAATTCCCAGTAAAACGAACTGTTATTTCACCCATGCATTGTAATTACAATGCTAAAACCCATACATGCAATGATATATAATACAGAAAACCAAATATGGAACAGTGATAAAAATGCCAGAAATGATTGCATTGCCTGCAACAATTGAAATGGAAATGAAGGCATTGGTCAGGGATGGACATTATGCAAATCTCAATGAAGCAATAAAAGACGCATTCAGGACTTTACTAAATGTCAGACCTGAACTGAAAACCTCAGCAGTGATAGAACTTTACAAAGAAGGTGAAATATCCATGGGTAAAGCTGCTGAAATGGTAGGTGTATCAACCATAGAATTTAAAGATATTCTTGTAAGTAGGGGCATTCGCAGAGAGGTGGGTTCAAGAAGTAAAAAAGAGCTTGACGAAGGCGTTGAACTGATTAATAAGTTGAGAAAATGACATCGTTAGTCTTTGATACTGATGTTCTCAGCACATTTGGCAAGATAAAACGGCTTGACCTTTTGGAAAAGTTATTCCCTGGTGCAGACTTCTCAATTCCAACCTCTGTCAATAATGAACTTTTCAAAGCAAAGGATTGTGGATATGAGTTCGTTGATCATATAACAGACTCCCGGATATTCGAAGTCACACTACTTAGACAAGAAGAACTAGGTTTTTTAGAAAAACTGCGTGATGAACGGCGAAAGTTGGGACCTGGTGAATTGGAATGCATATCCATTTGCAAACACCGGGACAGCGTTTTGGTTACAAATGATACGGCTGCCAAGAAAGTTTGTGACCATTATGATATTAAATTCATTGATCTGAGCATGCTTCTTAAGTCTTTGATAGTAACTGACATCCTCACATCCAAAGAAGTGGAAGCATTGATTGATGAAATAGAAGACAAAGATAAAGTAATAATCTCAAATGCGGATTACATTTTGAACAGTAATGACCTGTAATATTGTGCTTTTACCATTAGCTTAGTCCACATTTAAATATACTACTTGTTGCACCTATCTACACCCACTGGCACTGCAATCACCGACCATACCCACATCCCACCCTGGTTTGTGGTTATCAAGCTTGTGCTCGGGAACGGTGATATTATGGTGCCTGAAGCGGTGGGATTAGTATAGGGAGAGTTCTGGACCCGGCAGTGGATGGTACTGGTGGGCGGAGTCTGATAAAGCTAAAGTTCCCGAACTTTTAAGCGCATAATTTTATACATTTAGAAAATATTTCTGCATCAGGGTATCCATTTAATTTTCCTGCCGTTACAGCTTCTTCGAACACTTTGGCTGAAATATCTATTTTTCCGTACAGGTCTTTTAGTAACTTGAGTTTATTGTACCGGGCAAGCCAGATCAGAATACCGGTGTCAGCTACTGTCATAGATCACTGATCTCTCTTAGCAGTCTGTTTTTTGAATAATGCACGCTGATCCCGCGTTCTTTCAACTCTTTAAAAAGCTCATGCCGCGATAGGCGGGTTATCTCAACCATTCTACCAATTGAGATTTTACTTTGCTTGTACTGTTCGGCCGCATGTTCGATCTTTGTTTCTTTCAAACCTTTGTCCAGCAATTCACGCAGAAAGGTAGAGCATTTCACATGCTCCTCGTGTGCCAGTCTGTTAATCTCTTTGAGCATGCCCGGTGCAATTCGCAAGGAAACCACACCGTATGTCATGTAATTTAATAGAATACGATTGTTTATCTGATTTTCTTTGGATTAAGTGCTTTTTTTATTTTTCCGGACATGAATTGAAATGGTTTCCTTTTAGTGCAAAAGCTAATCAAGGCGGTAAGGGTTGATCTATTGTCATGCTCTGGCGGGTACGACTTATAGAATGCCGAGGGGGATATCGAGACTGCGGTTGCGCAGGTGGAAGGCGTGTTTGAGCGGTTGAGGGGAAAAAAGCATTAATACTTGAAAAGTAAACTCTGGTAAAGGAGGATTTCATCATGCGGATCTTTTTGATTCTTGTGCTATTGGTACTTATTTCAGGATGTATTGCCAGTGAGCCTGATGAAGAGACCCTGATAGAGGAGGATACAAATATGGATGCAATATCGATTTCTTCGGACGTATTTGAGAACGTGGGTATGCTGTCGTCCGAATACACATGTGACGGGAATGATGTATCACCCGACCTGTCTTGGAACACCGTCCCCGCAGGCACTCCATCGCCGTTGTCGTGGACGACCCCGACGCACCCGGTAAAACCTGGGCCCACTGGGTGATCTACAACATACCTGCCAACATCACAGGACTGCCCGGTGCGGTGCCCAAGAAAAAGACCCTGGACGACGACAGCCTGCAGGGCAAGAACGACTTTAGCAGGATCGGCTATGACGGACCCTGGACGCCGCCTGGCAAGACACACAAATATTTCTTCAAGGCATATGCCCTGGATATCACACTCGACCTGAAGAGCGGCGCCACCAAATCCCAGCTTGAGGCTGCCATGTCAGGGCACATCCTGACACAGGGAGAGATGATTGGGAAATACGGGCGCTGATAAGCATTAGTGAATTCAGGAATTCCCCGGAAAATAGCTTTTATTTCAGTGAGGTAGCCTCTGTGCCCATTCTTCATATCTATCACGTTGGGTTCAAGATTTCCAGTGAACTCATCCAGAACAAGTATTCTCCATGTGTCATCGGTTAAGAGTAATATTGTAATGGAACACGGATTGCACGGATAATAGATAAATCCGTGTCATACGTGTTCGATTTAAATTAAATTGGAGAATCGTTTGAAATCATTGGTCTTTTGGAAAATAATACATGCCGACTATGTCAAACTCCTTAACAGATGACAAATGAAGTATTCTTATGTATAGGAAATTAACAAACCTTTTTTGTTACAAATACAACAGTATTATTAACAGGCGGTTCAGGCCGGACCCGAAGATATTCTTCAAACTGTTCCGGTAATTCAAAAACAGAAAATGTATCTAACAATCTTCTTAATCCTTTTTCATAGATGCGGTAGGATAGTTTGGTCCCTACAGGGAGCACTTTTGCCAGATGATTAAATATCTCTTTTTTAGGTTCAGCTTGAGCAGCTATCATGATTAGCTCGGACCTGGTTTTCAAAGGCAATGTTAATTGATCACCGTTAATTATTTCAATCTGATCAGAAAGACCAAGTTTTTCCAGCACCTTTCTTGACAGTTCTGCTCTATCAGGGTCCCGTTCAATCCCGATTCCTTTAAGTCCATGCCAATGGCAAAGAGCTATAAGTGTTAAAGGTAGCGGTCCGCTCCCAAGAAAAATAACAGTATCGCCTGGTTTAAGTTCAGATCCATGATATTCGGTCTGGGCGAGTTGAAGATAATTGGGGAAATGAGTAAAATTCTTCAGAACTTCCCATGGATCTTCACTGGCCAGTATGGCTTTTGCATTTTCAATTTCAAGTCTCAAACTATATAGATTCCTGAACCTGACAATAGCTTCAAGTACTGAATTATATTCAGGATTACAGATTGTTTCTTCTGCCAATTTATCATCAATATCCATTGCAGCCAGATAATCCAATCTGTGAAAATAGGTTCCAAGATGATTCGAAGTACTGTGAAGGATATCTTGATCCTTAAGATCTTTTGTAGTTGAATTTATATTTAATAGTTCTGCAATTATAATCTTTATTGACTGTTCAGTAATATTACTCACAACCTAATATGTAGTATATAATTATACTTTTTATAAGTTGTTATTATCCTGTAAAGCCTTTGTGAGTTCACTTGTAATTTGAAATAAAATAACTATCCAATTAGGCCAACTACTATCTAATTATCTGCTAATACTGCGTTATTATTGATAACTTTATGATAAATCAATCATAACTGGTATTACTACAAATAACTAAAATAGTAGAATTAATTCATATTTAATTGATGAAATTTATGACAAATAAAATTGTTCACGATGTATTGAGCCTTTCCACGTACCTTTATTCCTGACTCACGGTGTACATACTACTGAAGATATCCCCAAGATTCTGGGTATAAGCCGGGAAGAACGCAAGAGGAACGTTAAAGTTGATGGCAACGACGTGACCTTGATCTATGCCGAACCACTGGCCTCCGATCCCGTGATAGCAGACCTTGCATACAGGAGGGCTATTGAAGCCCTGGAATAAAAAGAAACAAAAAGAGGATAAAAGGTAATCTCACCTCTAACATGGTGGGATTAGCCATATGATCAGGTTCACAGAAAATTAACAAACATCTTTTGTTACAAACACAACAGTATTATTGACAGGTGGTTCTGGCTGGACCCGAAGATATTCTTCAAACTGTTCAGGTAATTCAAATAAATAAAATGTGTCTAACAACCTTCTTAATCCCTTTTCATAGATGCGGTAGGATAATTTGGTCCCTACAGGGAGCACCTTTGCCAGATGATTAAATATCTCTTTTTTAGGTTCAGCTTGAGCAGCTATCATGATTAGCTCGGACCTGGTTTTCAAAGGCAATGTTAATTGATCACCGTTAATTATTTCAATCTGATCAGAAAGCCCAAGTTTTTCCAGCACTTTTCTTGAGAGTTCTGCTCTATCAGGGTCCTGTTCAATTCCGATTCCTTTAAGTCCATACCAATGGCAGAGAACTATAAGAGTTAAAGGTAGCGGTCCACTCCCGAGAAATACAACACTGTCACCAGGTTTGAGCCTGGCTCCCTGAAATTCAGTTAGGGACAATTTGAGATAATTGGAGATATAAGTGAAATTTGTAAGCATTTCCCAGGGATCTCTGCTTTCCAGTATGGAATGTGCATGTTCAATTTCCAATTTTGCAGTATATAAGCTTCTGAATCTGGTAATAGCATCAAATGCTAAATTAAATACATAATCAAAGAAGATAGCTTCTCCAGATTTATCATATACATTTAGTGCTATCAAATGATCCAGTCTTTGAAAAATAGGTATAAGATGATTTGAAGGATCCTGAAGTATCTCTTCATCCTTGAGATCCTTGATCGATGAATATATCTCAAAGACCTCTTCAATTATTTTTTCTGTGTAATCCCCTGTACTATAATAGCTCACATCTGAAATGTGCTTTCCATATATGTCTGTACCGTAAACAGAAGTAGTTGGTTTGTATATCTGTATTGAACTCATGATTATCACAGCCAAATAGGATTCAGTAAATTGACAACCCATCGACAAGATGTGATTAATACACTATTTTTTCAAATGTTGTCAAATTTCTCCAAAATGACAAAATCCTTAATTCACCACAATATAAAAAGACTAAATACATTACTTAACTCTTTCGAAGCATAATGGTTTAGTAACAAATAATATCTTTTGTCTATGTACGATTTCTGATGACCAGCATATAATTTAGGAATTAGTATTACAATCATGCAATTTATGATATTTGTTGCTTGAAACATCTTCAAACATACCCTCTAAAAAAAGGAAAATGCCCTACACCCCATCTTCGTCAGTTTCTCACCTGAATCTTGCTTTCTCTTTCTGTAAATAACTTATTGTAATCGCTAATCCTATCGTTTTCCATCGAAAAAGAAACACATATAAAATTTTCAATATCCAATAGATTTTTTATTTGAAGATTTTTATAGATTGTGTTTTATCATACATATGACACAGATCATACAATTACTCTCACTTTTCGGGGAGAGCCGATACTTAAAAATTGACTGGAATTAAAGCGATGTAGAACAGACTTAAAAATTGATACGGTTTGATGATAGTGGTTTAATTTTAATTTGAGGAAGATGAAATAGAAAACAAAGATAAAGTAATAATCTCAAATGCGGATTACATTTTGAACAGTAATGACCTGTAATATTGTGATATTACCATTAGCTAGTCCACATTTAAATATTGTACTTGTTGCACCTGTCCTGTCTTTCAGTGAATAAGCGATAGTTACAAGTGGGATACAGTAATATCCATTAAACATGCCAGACCTACTGGAAAAATCCCTGAAAGCCGCTCCTATTGTGAACCGCGGCGAGTATAATTATTTTATACATCCCATTACTGACGGAGTTCCGTATCTGGAACCTGCCCTGCTAAATGAAGTGACTGACAGAATAATGGCTGTTGCCGAACCAGGCTTTGATAAAATACTTACCATCGAGGCTATGGGCATACATATCGGAACAGCCCTGGCCCTCAGGACAGGGAAACCCATGTCCATAGTCCGGAAACGTCCGTATGAGCTTCCAAATGAGGTAAAGATACACCAGGCTACTGGCTATTCGAAAGGCGAACTGTACCTGAACGGGATATCCGCAGGTGAGCGTTTGATCATAATCGATGATGTGGTCAGCACAGGCGGGACGCTGGAAGCCGTCTGGCAGGCCGTGGGGATCGCGGGAGGAATTATTGTGGATACCGTCGTAGTTATCGAGCGGGGAGATGGCGCAAAGCGGCTCAGAGAGGCGGGTTTGCCTGTGAAGACCCTGGTAAGGGTCGATGTTGGTCCGAAGGGCGTGGAGATATTAGGATAATATATTTATCGCAGCCATGAACAATTCATCTTTTCTTGATATCTTTGACTTTGACCTGGACAGGGTAGTTGACATTATCAATCGATCAGAAGCAAGGACTGTGGGTCTCCAATTCCCGGAAGGCTTTAAGAGGCAGGCATTTTCCATAGCAAGGGAACTGGAAGATAAGACCGGGGCTTTTATGATTGTATCCGGCAACCCATGTTTCGGGGCTTGTGATATCGATATGGTACTCAAAGGTTCTGTGGATATCATGTTCCATTTCGGGCATTGTGAACTTGTTGATGGGCTGGATAATGTAATCTTCATGGAAACACCTGCCCGGGTGGATATCGGGCCTGTCGTTGAAATGGCAGCCGTTGAACTGGATGCAGGCACAGTGGGTCTTGTGACCACAGTCCAGCATGTCCATCAACTTGACAAGGCCATAAATATCCTGGGGTCAAGTGGTATGTCGTGTGTGGTAGGTACTGGTGATTCACGGATCAAATATCCGGGACAGTTGCTGGGGTGTAACTTTTCGGCTGCTGAGGTCAAATGCGACAGCTACCTTTATGTCGGAAGCGGGAAGTTCCATCCATTGGGTGTGGCTGTGGCAACAAGGCGAAAAGTACTGGCGGCAGACCCCATGTTGAACACTGTTGAATGGGTGGACCCTGAAAGGATATTGAGGCAAAGGGGCGGGGTGATCGCCAGGTGTCTTGATGCCACTTCTTTTTGCATAATCGTATCCACTAAGATAGGGCAGGAGAGAATGGGACTGGCACGGCGGCTAGCTGGACTTGCTAAAAAACATAATAAGGAACATATCATTATTTCACTTGACAATATCACTCTTGATGCTTTATTGCAGTTCAAAGTGGATGCTTTTGTAAATACGGCATGTCCGCGCATTGCCATAGATGAAGGGGGACGGTTTAATGCGCCTGTGCTTACGCCAGTGGAGTTTGAGATTGTGCTCGGTGAACGGGACTGGTCTGACCTGGTGTTCGATGAGATAAGGGATGATGCCATACAGTAAGGTTATTAAATATTGAACTAAATGGGTACATGAGGTGACCTGTATGTCTAAATTTAAAAAAAGAGACTTGGAACGTAAAGGTGAAAAAAAACAGCAGATTCTTGAAAAAAAATTGATTAAGAACAATCTTGAGTCTTTGACAGGGTCAGAAGGGGAAATCGCAAAATTACCCGACGAGGAGTAGTTCCTGTTGCAGGTGAGGATAAAAATACTTGCCGGTGGCGTCCTTGAAAAAACAATTGAAGTAGAAGAAGGAAGTGTCTATAGTGATATCCTTGCCGAACTGGGGATTAATCCTGAGACTGTTGTGTTGATGGTCGACGGCGGGCCGGTACCTATAGATGATATTGTGGATTCCGGTCGAATTGATATCCTGAAGATCGTTTCAGGAGGATGATCAACTACGGACAATCCTCCACCCTGACCGCAGTACCAGGGGGTTGGTAGCAAACCTTGTTATTGGCGGTACGACCATAATTGGAGTAAAAGCCGTGGCAAGGTCCAGGTCCCAGTCCAGCACAGGCTGTGTGAAATCGGGTGTAAAGGAAATATTGTACTGACCAGGCAGGGCGTGCATATATCCTGTCAACATGCCTGTATAGGCGGGATCTTCCAGGCCGTAGACAGTATCCAGTTCAAAGTGCCTGAATTTGAAAATGGATCGCAAATCCCTGATAAGCCGCATTAACGGTCCTATCAGGGGGGTGAAATTCTTTACTGGCGGAATGGATCGGGATTTGACGGATTTTTTTATGTCCTTGGTTTCTGGTGTTTTTTCTTTATACTGCTGATGGATCAACGTGCGGCCCAGGATGAGTATATCTGTTTGTTTATCCTTTAATTCATATTGAATAGCAAGTATCAACCAGCTTATGCTAATACTACCGCCTATTATTCCTTCTGACCCGGAAGATCGGGCACGGATAGTAACAGGGAACAGCAACACGACTATGATCATTACTATTACTATTCCCATCAGGAGCCAAATCATTTCAATTATGATTGGTTTCAGTTGGTCTCGGTTTCACCAGTTTTCGCCTTATTTTTCTCTTCCATCATCGATTTGTATTTTTCCATCATTTCAGGCATTATCTCGGTAAGCTGGGCCAAAACACCTTTTCCTTTTATGCTAAATACCTGGATATCTTCTGCCGTCACCACAAGGAAAGCCACGGGTTGAATAGAAGCACCACCACCCCCGCCACCGCCGGTACCTTCCTCGCCTGCTTTCTTTTTGCCTTCACCTCCACCGCTGCCAAAACCAAAGCTGACCTTGGTAACTGGTATGATGGTCTTACCTTCCACGATAATATGTTCTCCAATCACGGTCTTGGTGGAAACCATGTCGGCAATCTCTTCTGTAATGGTCTTTAATAAATCGTCCACTATCAAAACTCAAACCTCCACAATCTAATATTAATTTGATTGTGTGTTAAAGTATATGTATCTATCCCTGGGAATAATACTTCTTAAATAGCCCACTGACGTATGACTTACTCTTCTTTCACGTGGAGTGTAGATTTGACTGATTTGAGTTGCTAAAAGGGTTAAGGCAATTGTTTTCATTAGAAACTACCTATAATTGGAGATACTGGTTGAAGCCATAATTATTATATAGAAGTACAAACACTTACAAGTGCTCTAATTATATTATTAATATTACAGGGATCATAATTACCGGAGGAAAAAGATCAATGGCAGGATTAGGCGGACAGCCTATAATAATTATTGACCCGGAAAAAAGCAGGACGACAGGCCGGGATGCACAGTCAGCGAATATCATGGCAGCAAGAACAATTGCAAATGCTGTGAAAACCACATTGGGACCCAAAGGCATGGATAAGATGCTGGTCAATGCTGTGGGTGACATTACAGTTACCAACGATGGCGCAGCTATCCTGCAGGATATTGATATCCAGCACCCTGCAGCCATGATGATGGTCGAGATATCAAAGACCCAGGAAAAAGAAGTGGGAGATGGTACTACCAGTGCCGTGGTCCTTGCAGGAGAACTGCTGGGTCAGGCTGAAAAACTGATCGAACTTGATGTTCATCCAACAGTTATCATCAAGGGCTTCAGGCTTGCAGCTGAAAAGGCACAGGAAATCCTGGAATCCAATTCGGTCGAGATTACAGCTGAAGATACAGAAACAATCAGAAAGGTTGCACTCACTGCACTTTCAGGCAAGGGCAGCGAGATGGCACTGGACGACCTGGCAGATCTGACGATAAATGCTATCCAGTCCATTGCAGATAACAAAGAGATAGATATCCAGCACAATATCCAGATCATCCACCAGAGAGGAGGTTCCATAAAAGATACACATCTTCTCAAGGGTATGGTGATCGATAAGGCCCGGGCCCACAAGAATATGCCAAAAAGTATAAAAAATGCAAAAATTGCGATTCTGGATGTGGGTGTAGAGGTACAGAAAACTACTATGAATGCCAAGATCAAGATATCAACCCCTGACGAACTGGACGAAGCATACAGTGACGAATACCAGACTGTAAAAGAACAGGTGGACAGCCTGATAGCCAGCGGGGCCAATGTAGTGGTCACTGAGAAAGGGATTGACGATATATCCCTGCATTACCTTGCCAAGAATAACATCCTTGCCATCAGGCGGGTCAAGGAGGACGACCTGAAAAAGATCGTTCGTGCCACCAGTGCTTCGATCCGGTCCAATGCCATGGACGTATCCCCTGAAGACCTGGGTAATGCCGAACTGGTCGAAGAGAGGGGAATTGGCAATTACAAGATGATCTATTTCGAGGGATGCGATAATCCCAAAGCTGTGACTATACTAGTCCATAGTGGTGCTGATTTTATCACAGATGAGGTTGACAGGGCACTGGATGATGCACTGAATGTAGTAAAGGTGGTCTTAAACGAAGACAAGATCATGTTCGGTGGCGGTGCACCTGAAATAGAGGTTGCACTGCAGCTTAAGGAATATGCTTCCTCATTAGGCGGACGTGAGCAGCTGGCTGTAGTTGCATTTGCCGATGCAATGGAAGGTCTGCCAAGGAGCCTTGCAGAGAATTCCGGCCTTGACCCTGTAGATATCCTGGTAAAATTAAGGGCTGAACATAAGAATGGTAATAATACTGTGGGTCTGAACGTGCTGACCGGTGAAGTCATGGATATGAAAGATACCAGTGTGATCGAGCCGTTAAAGGTCAAGATCCAGTCAATAAAATCAGCGACCGATGCTGTTGCAATGATACTGAGGGTGGATGATGTGTTCGCATCCAAATATACTGGCCTGATGGATGTAAAACCCGAACATAGAATGGATAGCTATGATGGTATTGAAGCTCCTGATATCGGAGATGATTATTAGATACAACGGGCAATAGTACGGAAGGATCAACACTGTATTACATAGAGGTTTGATATGGGGAAGAATAAGGACGTCGAGGTAGACCTATCATCGAATGACACTCTTGAAGATTCTGAAGAGCAAATGGTCGAGACTGAAGAAATAACAGTGGAAGAACCTGTTAGTGCACTGGAGGAATCTGGCAGATTAGCGTCAGAGTACCTGGACCATTTGCAGCGGCTTCAGGCAGAGTTCGATAATTACAAAAAGAGAGTGGACAGGGAAAAAGCAGAACTTATTGAATATGCCAGCGCAGAACTGGTATCAGAGTTAATTGACATAATGGAGAACCTTGAACGGGGTGTGGCAAGTGCAAAAGGATCTGATGACATTGACTCCATTGTTAAAGGAATGGAGATGGTCAGCACCCAGTTAAAGGATATTCTTGGATCCAGGGGTCTTACACACATAGAAGCTGTGGGTAAAAAGTTCGACCCCCATTACCATGAAGCAATGATGATGACCCCAACTGATGAGTACCCTTACAATACAGTGATCGAGGAGTTCCAGCAGGGATACACGATAAAGGATAGAGTGATACGGTATTCCAGGGTAAGGGTATCGGTAAATGAAAATAACAAAGAGAATAGCGAATAATACAAGTTTGTGAATTATTATTGTAAGATGAGGTGAATTGAATGGCAAAGATAATTGGAATTGACCTGGGAACAAGCAATTCTGCGGCTGCTGCACTTATCGGAGGCAGGCCGACAATAATTCCCAGTGCCGAGGGAGCAAGTGTGGGTGGAAAGGCATTCCCGTCTGTTGTGGCTTTTACCGAGGATGGGCAAAGACTGGTAGGTGAACCGGCACGAAGACAGGCCGTTACCAATCCCGAAGGTACTGTAATGGCTATCAAGCGAAAGATGGGAACCGTAGAAAAGGTTAAGATCAAGGATAAGGAGTTTTCTCCACAGGATATATCGGCTTTTATCCTGCAGAAAATAAAACAGGATGCTGAAGCTTTCCTGGGTGATACGGTAGAAAAAGCTGTCATTACTGTCCCTGCATATTTTAACGATAACCAGAGGCAGGCGACTAAGGATGCGGGAGAGATCGCAGGTCTTGAAGTGGTACGGATAATTAACGAGCCCACCGCCGCATCACTGGCATATGGTCTGGATAAAAAATCCGACCAGAAGATACTGGTATATGATTTTGGTGGCGGTACACTGGATGTTAGTCTCATGGAAGTTGGTGACGGTGTCTTCGAAGTCAAATCCACATCGGGAGATACACAGCTTGGTGGTACTGATATGGACAATTTGCTGATCGAATATATTGCCGAAGATTTCATGAACAAAGAGGGAATCGATCTCAGGTCTGACAAAACAGCAAACCAGCGTCTGCGGGAAGCTGCGGAAAAGGCAAAGATCGAGCTTTCAACTACAATGCAGACATCGATCAACCTGCCCTTTATTACTGCCAACCAGGCAGGCCCAAAACATCTGGAGATGACACTTACCAGATCCAAACTGGAAGAACTGGTCATGCCAGTTATTGTAAAGACCCGCCAGCCCATGGAAGAGGCAATTAAGGATGGGGGAATAAGCACATCTGATATTACTACTATTATTTTGGTAGGCGGGCCTACAAGGATGCCTGTGGTACAAAAGTTTGTAAGTGATATTGTCGGTAAGGAAGCAGAGCGGGGCGTGGACCCGATGGAATGCGTGGCAATGGGTGCTGCTATCCAGGCCGGTGTGCTGGAAGGTGAGGTCAAGGATGTGCTACTGCTGGATGTTACACCTCTGTCCCTTGGTATTGAGACCCTGGGAAGTGTGTCCACAAAGCTCATTGAGCGCAATACTACAATTCCAACTAAGAAGAGCCAGATATTTAGCACAGCTGCGGACAACCAGCCGTCTGTAGACATCCATGTGCTCCAGGGCGAGCGTGCCATGGCCCATGACAATATCACACTGGGACAGTTCACGCTGGTTGGTATTCCACCGGCACCCAGGGGTATTCCCCAGATCGAAGTGACTTTTGATATCGATGCCAACGGCATCATTCATGTAACAGCCAAGGACCTTGGTACCAATAAGGAGCAGAAGATCACAATCACGGCACCGCATAAGCTTTCGGATGACGAGATCAAGTCAAAGGTCAACGATGCCGAACAGTATGAAGAGGCTGACAGAAAAGCAAAGGAACTTATTGAGCTTAAGAACCAGGCCGATACACTGGTATATACTACGGAAAAAGCCCTGTCCGATCTCGGTGATAAGGTCACTGAGGAACAACGCAAGACCATTACCGAGAAGGTGGAGAAGACCAGGGAAGCTATTGGTACGGATGATAAGGACCAGATACAGTCTGCCATTGATGATCTGACCAAGGAGATGCAGGCCGTTAGCACCATGATATATGAACAGTCTGCCCAGGAACAGCAGGCGGCTGGTGAAGCGGGTGCCGAAGCCGGGACCGATGAAGCTGCTGACGAAAATGTAGTGGATGCCGAATATGAAGTCGTGGACGAGGAAAAGGATAACTGATTCTTTTCCTTAACCTTTTTTTTTATAAATTACACTGAATAATGGCTGATAAGCGCGATTACTATGAGATTCTGGGCGTTAATAAAGACGTCAAAGAAGATGAACTGAAAAAAGCCTACCGGAAACTGGCATTAGAGTACCATCCTGACCGCAATAAAGAGGCTGGTGCTGAAGAGACGTTCAAGGAGATCAGCGAAGCCTATGCAGTGCTTAGCGACCAGGAGAAACGTACTAAGTACGACCAGTTCGGGCATGCCGGAGTTGATGGGCGCTGGAGCCAGGAGGATATCTTCAGGGGTGCGAACTTCGAAGATATGTTTGGGGGTTCCGGTGGCGGTGGTCCCGGGGATAGTATATTTGATATTATTTTTGGCGGTAGGGGTCGCAGACGCGGCGGTCCCCAGAGGGGGTCTGACCTTAGATATAGTATGACCATATCCTTTGAGGATGCGTACCACGGACTGGAGCAGAAGATAAGTATACCCAGGACAGAGAACTGTACCGTGTGCAAGGGGAGCGGTGCAAAACCGGGCACTGAACCCAAGACCTGCGTTACATGCAGGGGTAGCGGCCAGACCACCCGTGCACAGAATACGCCTTTCGGGCAGTTCATGACCACAAGTACCTGTCCAACATGCAGGGGCAGGGGTAAGGTGGTCGATGTTCCATGTACTAAATGTCATGGCAGCGGCAGGATACAAAAGAAGCGGAAGATCAAGATTAAAGTGCCTGCCGGTATTGAAAGTAATTCTAGGATGAGGGTGGCTGGTGAAGGTGAGCATGGAACTGCGGGCGGGCCGCCTGGTGACCTTTTCGTTGATATTTTCGTGAAGCCGCATAAGACTTTTAAGCGTGTAGGGAACGATATACTGGTGGAGAATGATATCAGTTTTACCCAGGCTTCTTTGGGTGATGAGATTATAGTGTCTACTGTGGATGGGAAAGTGAAGTTAAAGGTTCCTGCCGGGACACAGACTTGGGCTACTTTCAGGGTGAGGGGTAAGGGTATGCCTTATATTCACGGGCACGGGCAGGGGGACCTGCATGTGAGGATGAATGTGAAAGTGCCTAAAAAGTTATCCCTGAAGCAGAAGGAGGTTTTGCGGGAGTTTGCCAGGCTTAGTGGGGAGAAGCCTGCAAAGGAGAATGAGAAGGGGCTGTTCGAGAAGGTTGTTGATGGAGTGAAGGATAAGATCTAGGGTGGGGATTATTCTTTTTGGAAAGGACTTACTCACGAAATGAATAAAAATAATCAACTGAAGTAGTGCAAGAAAGAACAGTTATGCGACGGTTGCCTCTGATTTTTTAGTTATTCTTACATCTGCCAGATTTACACATTCTTCCTCATGCTTTATTTTAACTACATGACCCTTAACAGGCTCTTCCCACTCTTCATCTATTTTTGGATCGTTCTCTATCTGTTTTACAAGATCCTTTTCGTTTTTGGCTGTATATTTTCTCAATATCCTTCCATACTTTGCCCCATCTGCCTCAAGGCGACATCACTCTTTTCAGGAAAGACTTACTTACTCAGGTTTGCCTAAACTGAAGTCATGCGACATGCCAAGGAGATTTCTAAAAATATGAATAAATTGAAAACGTACTTAAATAATTGAGATAAATAAGTAAATGAATAATATGGATGGATCTATAAATCAATTTCCTGAACAGGAGGCAAGAGACAATATTGATAAACAGCTCAATGCCGCTGGGTGGGCAGTTCAGGATAAAGATAAAATTGATTGGAATGAAAGTATCGGTATAGCCATCCGTGAATATCAAACCGATGTTGGGCCTACTGATTATGTATTATTTGTTGAAAGAAGACCTGTTGGAATAATAGAGGCAAAAAAAGAAGAAGAGGGACACAAACTTATTTCTCATGAACCCCAATCGGATTTTTATGCAAAAAGTAAGCTTAAATACCTTGACAATGACCCGCTTCCGTTTGTTTATGAAAGTACAGGAACTATAACCCGATTTACTGATTACAGAGATCCAAAACCGTGTTCAAGGACTGTATTTACTTTTCATAGACCTGAAACTTTCAAAGAATGGCTGAAGGAGGGTACTTCATTAAGGGCAAGAGTGTTGGATATTCCCGAACTTCCGGAATCCGTTTTAAGAAACTGCCAGATAAATGCAATCAAGAATCTTGAAATATCCTTCAAGGAAAACAAGCCGCGATCTTTGATACAGATGGCCACAGGTTCCGGTAAAACCTACACAGCAATTACATCTATCTACCGTTTACTAAAGTTTGCTGATGCAAAATGGATATTATTTTTGGTTGATACCAAAAACCTCGGAGAACAGGCAGAACAGGAATTTATGGCATATCAGCCATCTGACGATAACCACAAATTTACTGAACTATATAATGTTCAGCGGTTGCACTCAAACTATATTTCACCAGACAGCCATGTGTGCATCAGTACTATTCAGAGGCTTTATTCTATTTTAAAAGGCGAAGAATTGGATGAAGAGGCAGAGGAATCAAATCCGAATGAGAGTAAATGGGATCCGAAAGAATCGATGCCGGTTATTTATGATGCAAGTATACCGATAGAATTCTTCGATTTTATTGTAATAGATGAGTGTCACCCTTCAATCTATGATCTGTGGAAACAGGTGCTTGAATATTTTGATGCTTTTCTGATTGGATTAACAGCCACGCCTGATAAAAGGACATTCGGTTTTTTCAATGAGAATGTTGTTAGTGAATATTCTCACGAGGAAGCTGTGGTAGACGGTGTGAATGTTGGATATGATGTTTACATAATTGAGACTGAAATTTCACAATATGGGGCAACTATAAAAGCCAATGAGTATGTGGATAAACGCGAAAGGCTAAGCAGAAGGAAACGGTGGGAACAACTGGATGAAGATGTATCTTACTCCAAAAAGGATCTGGATAAAGATATTGTG
This sequence comes from ANME-2 cluster archaeon, assembly GCA_014237145.1. Lineage (NCBI taxonomy): Archaea > Methanobacteriati > Methanobacteriota > Methanomicrobia > Methanosarcinales > ANME-2 cluster archaeon. The sequence goes on along the minus strand of JAAXOC010000007.1, from coordinate 24,033 downwards.
AATCCCAGCCAGATTAGAAATATCATCCGGGCTTTTAAAAACAAATTGCCTGAGATATTTCCGGGTAGAAAAGAAGTCCCAAAGACTCTAATTTTTGCAAAAACCGACAGCCATGCTGATGATATTATCCAGATAGTCAGAGAAGAATTTAATGAGGGTAATGAGTTTTGTAAGAAAATCACTTATAAAACCGAAGAAGACCCGAAATCTATACTTACACAATTCAGAAATGCTTATAATCCGAGAATTGCCGTTACCGTGGCTATGATCTCGGTGGGTACTGATGTTAAACCCCTTGAATGTCTGCTTTTTATGCGTGATGTGAAAAGCAAAAACTACTTTGAGCAGATGAAAGGGCGAGGTACTCGCATATTAGGTTATGATGATTTGAAAAAGGTCACTCCCTCGGCGTTTTCAGCAAAAACACATTTTGTTGTTGTGGATGCTGTAGGGGTTACAAAATCAATAAAAACCGACAGCCGCCCTCTGGAGCGGAAACGCGCCATTCCAATGAAGGATCTACTTGCCGCTGTAACTATGGGGGCCAGGGATGAAGACCTGTTCACTTCACTTGCAAGCCGCCTTACCAGACTGGAAAAACAACTTACTGATGCGGAAAAGGAAACGTTTAAAGAAAAGGCAAACGGCAAGACTATTAATCAAACTGTAAAAGACCTGTTGAATGCTTATAATCCGGATAAGATCGAAGATGAAGCTGAGGAGCTGAAGCGGGAAAATCCTGAGATTACAAAAACCCAGGCTTACGAGATGGCAAAGGAAAACTTAAGCAAAACGGCGACTTCAACTTTTAGCGGAGAACTTAATGGATACATTGAAAATGTCCGAAGGGTTCATGAACAGATCATTGATACTGTGAATATTGATGAAGTCACAAAAGCGCAGTGGGGAGAAGATGCTGCAGATAAAGCCAGAGAAATTGTAAATGATTTTTTTGAGTATATGGAAGAGCATAAGGATGAGATAATGGCGATTAGCATTTTTTATAATCAGCCATATAGGCTCAGGGAGTTGACTTCCAGTATGGTTAAAGATATTCTTGAAAAATTGAAAATGGATAAACCCTTGCTTGCACCGCTGTACGTATGGCAGGCATACGAGCAACTTGAAAAGGTGAACGGGAAAAGCCCGAAGAGTGAGCTGGTAGCACTTGTTTCTCTTATCCGTAGGGTAACAGGTATTGATGATAAACTGACAGCCTACGATAAAACAGTGGACCGAAATTTCCAAAAATGGGTATTTGAAAAACAAGCCGGAGTATTAAAGTTTAATGATGAGCAGATGAACTGGCTGAGAATGATGAAGGAACATATTGCAACAAGTTTTCATATTGAAGTGGAAGATCTTGACTACACACCATTTGACGCACACGGAGGACGCGGCATGATGTTCCAGCTCTTCGGGAGTGAAATGAATACTGTGATTAGTGAAATGAATGAGGCGCTGGCAGTATGAAAAAGAAAATTGACCAGATTATCAGGAAGCTTCGGGAAAATAAGCCTGTTCTTGAAGAGAAATATAAAGTCAAAACGCTCGGAGTTTTTGGCTCATACGTCAGAGGAGAACAAAAGGAGGGGAGTGATCTGGATATTCTTGTGGAATTCCAGGAACCTGTAGGTCTTTTCAAATTTATGGAACTTGAAGAATTCCTTGGGAAAAATACTGGGGTTAAAGTTGATCTTGTATCCAGGAAGGCTTTAAAACCAAGAATTGGCAAGTATATCCTTGAAGAGGTAATTAACGTATGAAGAAACGGGATTATGGAGATTTTGTTCAAGACATACTTGATTCTATAAATGATGTCGAAAATTTCATTGATGGAATGGAGTTCGAGGATTTCATAAAAGATAAAAAGACTATTTATAGTGTGGTTCGAGCCATCGAAATAATCGGGGAAGCTGCCAAAAATGTTCCAGAACAAATAAGAAAGAAATATCCGGATGTCCCATGGAAACAGATGGCAGGTATGAGGGACAAGCTTATTCATGAATATTTCGGGGTTGATCTGGAAATTCTATGGAAAACTGCAAAGGACGATGTGCCTCAATTGGAAATTCCGGTTTCAAAAGTTTTTGAAGATATGGGGCAAAGTGAATGACCTTCTTGTTTATGGAAATCATGCAAAACGCCCAAAAACAAAATAGAACACGAATAACGCAGGGGGAGCTGGCATTATGATACAGAAAACTAATGTGAACGAAGTTGAAAGTATAATGAAGAAACTCAAAGATAGTATGGCAATCCTTAGAGATAAATACAATGTTAAAAATCTGGAAATCTTTGGTTCTTATGTTCGGGGCGAACAGAAAATGAGAAGCGATTTAGATATTTTAGTTGAGTTCACTGAAACTATTGATTTATTCAAGTATATAGAACTTGAGAATTATATGGGTGAAATACTTGGCGTTAAAGTTGATCTTGTGATGAAAGATACACTGAAGCCACGCATAAAAGATAGAATATTGAATGAGGCTATACCAGTATGAAAAAGGATAGAGATATCAGGCTTTACCTTGATGATATTCTTGAAGCAATCGGGAAGATAGAAAAATACACAGAGGGTTTGGATTTTGAAAAATTCAGAACGGATGATAAAACAGGCGATGCAGTCATAAGGAATTTTTTAGTTATCGGGGAGGCTGTCAAGAAAATTCCCCCTGGCATAAGGAAGAAAAATCCTGATATCCCCTGGAAAATAATTGCCGGAATGCGTGATAAGCTGATTCATAAATACTTTGGAATCAGGTATGATGTGGTATGGGAAACAATTGAATTGAGATTGCCTTCGCTCAGGCTGGACATACAGAAAATCCTGGATCAGATGGATAAGGAAATGGAACAGGCATGAACGGCAAAATGGAAATTTCATATTCCATAGACCACGTTAGCATGAATGAGACTGGAAAAGTGCCATATCAGCAACATAGAACACGGATTGGACGGATTTTCACAAATCCGTGCGCATCCGTGTCATCCGCACAATCCGTGTTCAATCGCAATCCATCCGGAGCATCTGTGTTTATCTGCGTTCATATGCGTTTAATATTAAGTAGAAAGACGCAGGAGGCGCTGGCAGAATGACCACGGGTGTGCGTCTATAACTCCCTGGAAGGCGAGTATGGACAGGTTGGGAATAAAAAGCTTATAAATTACAGAATCATATTATAAACTAGGTGATAGGATGAGTACAAATGTCAAGGAAATATTTAATGAAATCTTTCCGTTATCTTTAAAAGAAAAAACAGAACTCATTGGCTGGATAGCAAAGTCCATAGAAGAAGATAGTCTAAAACTCCATAAACAGGATATTCGTAGATACAGTGGTGTTTTAAAAAATAAGAGGGATGCTCTGAAATTTGAAAGGGATATTAGAAATGAATGGGACAGACAGATATCTAATTGATACGAATATTTTGATATATTTCTTGCAGGGGGAGGAAGTAGCCTCATCTTTTTTCAAGAATATAATGGATAAAGAGCTTTGCATTTCTTTGATCAATAAAATCGAAGTATTAGCTTTTCCAGACATTTCTGAGAATGAAGAAACGGAGATCAAACAGTTTTTATTGAATTTTGTCACTCTTAATGTTGATGATCCGGTAGCAGAAGAAACCATACGGATAAGGAAGATGTATAAATTGAAATTGGGGGATGCCCTTATTTCTGCAACATCCATAATGCATGATGCTGTACTTGTTTCAAGAAATGAGAAGGATTTTGGCAAAGTTGATGGGCTGAAGTTCTTGAATCCTTATAGCGCTGAAATGAAATGAAATGATAGAGCAACAAAAAGGATTTAAAGGAACTGAATAGGGTGCGCTGAATGAACTGCCGGGAGGATGGGTGTGGATGAGGTTGATGGATGCAATGGATCGAGAATTTGGGGAACCGCAGATAAACGCAGATGAACGCAGATTTGTTAATTTTAATTTTGAGCATGTCATTCGAAGAATTTCATGTGCGTTTTCTGGGTAAAAGATGAAAGTATGGCTGATCTGGATAACTTGCCGGACCCGGATATTCTGGCAAATGAGATAATTGAAAATGTGGAAGCCGGACTTGAAAGTTTTAGGGAAATAGTTGAAACGATAAATGGTGAATAAGGTAATTTGTAGCAGTCACGATATTTTCAATACAATATATCGCACCTGCATATAGCGGTTTCACCCCCTCCTGCACATGAAAAACACCCCCCAACACTCAAGACCAATCCCACTGCACCCCAAACACAACCACACACCTATCCAGACAGCCACATCAATATTTACCCACACATCCGGATAACACCTACATCTCAATATCTTCAACATTAAATACTAACAAAAGAATGTACCACCCATGAACACACCCGCCATTGAGACATTCAACCTGACCCGCAGATTTGATGACATAGTGGCAGTAGACAACATCAATATCCAGGTAAACAATGGAGAACTATTCGGCCTTTTAGGGCCAAACGGTGCAGGCAAGACCACACTCATCAACATGCTCTCCACCATGATAACACCAAGTAACGGCAGTGCACAAGTATGGGGAGCCGACATCACCAAACACCCCTCAGAGGTCAGGAAAAATATTGGCATGGTGTTCCAGGGTACCACCCTTGACGACAGGCTCACAGGCAAGGAAAACCTGGACCTTCACGGGCGGCTGTACGGCCTGCCAAAACAATTGCGAAAAGAAAGGATCGCAGACGTACTGAAACTGGTCGAACTCAATGATAAAGCCGATGTGATCGTCAAAACATATAGTGGCGGGATGATGAGACGCCTGGAAATTGCCAGGGGACTCATGCACCACCCAAAAGTACTGTTCCTTGATGAACCCACCCTCGGACTTGACCCCCAGACCCGCAACCATATATGGGACTACATACGGCAACTGAATAAGGAAAAAAACGTCACCATCATGCTGACAACACACTATATGGAAGAGGCTGACCACCTGTGCAACCGCATAGCCATAATCGACTTTGGTCAGGTAAAAGCCCTGGACACGCCAGAGAACCTGAAGAATGCACTGGGTGGGGATGTGATCATACTTACCGTGGAAACCGGGGAACTTGCTTCAAGACTACTCGACCTATACAACAAGAACGGTTCTGCCGGAAGTGTCCAGCAAAAGGACAGCAGCATATTTATTACTATCAAGGACGGGGCGGGGCGGATACCTCATGTCCTAAAGATCGCATCCGATGCTGGTATCAATATCCTGTCCGTAGACCTGCACCGCCCCACACTTGACGATGTATTCCTATCCTACACAGGCAGGGCCATCAGGGAAGAAGAGACCAGCAGTGTTGACAGGATAACCTATAATCTCCAGGCAAGGAGGCGCTGATATGGCAGACCATGCGTCAGCTTTTTCTGAAAATATCGTCATTGCACTGAACACAGTATATACCATGTGGCTCCGTGAAATGCTCAGGTTCAAGAGGTCAAAGAGCAGGATCATTGGTTCCCTGGCCACACCCCTGTTCTTTCTGGTAATCCTGGGTACAGCATTCAATTCATCATTTGAGATGCGCAGCGGCGGACAGACTAATATCGGTTTTTTAGCCCCCGGTATCATCGGTATGACCATCCTGTTCTCATCCCTTGTAGGAGGTGTCAGCATCATCTGGGATCGGGAATTCGGATTCTTAAAGGAAATACTCATTGCCCCGGTGCCCAGGTTCTTTGTGGCACTGGGAAAGGCACTGGGAGGTGTGACCACAGCTATGATACAGGGCACATTGATCATGCTGATAGCATTTGTCATCGGGGTAGAATTCCAGTCCTATCTTGGGATGGCTGCCAGTGTGGGTGTGATGCTTCTCATAGGCCTTGGTTTTATAGGGCTGGGCATTGCCCTGGCCTCACAGACCGAGAGCCATGAAGGGTTCCAGATGATAATGACTTTCATCACCATGCCTGTACTACTGCTAAGCGGTGCATTTTTCAGGATAGGTGACCTGCCTTCATGGCTGAAAACGCTGGTCTATCTTGACCCGCTTACATACGGTATCATGGCGCTGCGATATACCCTGATGGGCGAGACCGAGATTCCAATACACATATGCATTGCAGTTTTATTCCTATTTGCTGCTGCCACTATCGGTCTGGGTGGTTACATGTTCCAAAAGGCAAAGGCCTGAAAAATATCGTCCTTAGAATTGGTTGAGGGTCAACTGGCGCCTCTTGCATTCCTCACCCGGTATCTCCACCGGATACACGCCTGTCAGGCAGCCAAGACACAGGTCATCCGCGGGTATTCCGACAGCTTCCACCAGTCCTTCCACGCTCACATATCCCAGGCTGTCAGCATTGATGACCGCTTCCACACCTGCCACGGTCTTATGGGCTGCTACCAGTTCTTCCCTGGTTGCCATATCGATACCGAGATAACAGGGCGACACAATAGGCGGGCTGCCTATACGTGTATGCACCTCCTCAGCACCTGCCTTGCGCACCATATCCACAATACGCCGGGAAGTTGTACCCCTGACAATGCTGTCATCCATCAATATAACCTTCTTACCTTCAAGATTCTGCCTGATGGTATTGAGCTTCAGCCTGACCGCAGTCTCCCGCATTTTCTGGTCCGGCATGATAAAGGTCCTGCCAATATACCTGTTCTTCATCAGGCCTTCTATATAATCAATACCCGATTTCTTACTGTACCCGATGGCGAAAGTTATACCGCTATCCGGGACCGGTGAAATAATATCGGCATCAATGGCATGTTCATCCAGCAGCCTCTCACCAATGCGTATCCTGGTCTGGTAGACAAGCTGCCCGTCAATAATAGAATCAGCGCGGGCAAAATAGATGTATTCGAACACACAATGGGCAGTGTTCTTTGTCTTGAACAAATGGTGGCTGGAATATCTGCCGTCCTTGAATATCAGGACCTCTCCGGGCCGTACATCACGAATAAGCTTACCGCCAATGGTATCAATAGCAGCACTTTCAGATGTGACCACATATCCCCCGTCCAACTCACCCAAGCATAATGGTTTGAAACCAAGGGGGTCCCTTACGACCACTAACGTATCATCCACAAGGATGGTAAGGCTGTATGAACCCACCAGTCTTTTCATGACTTCCTCGACTGCACCCAGAATATCAGTTCTAAGAAGTTCCTTGACCAGCAGGCGGGCTATAACTTCGGTATCCGATGAAGTGAGGAATACCTGGCCTTTAGCCTCGAACTCTGCTACAAGGTCCGCACTATTGACCAGGTTACCATTATGGGCTATGGCAATGGTCCGGTCCATGAAATTCACTATCAGGGGCTGGCTGTTTTCTATAGTGGAATCACCGGTTGTAGAATACCTTACATGCCCGATGCCCACAAAACCTTTCAGGTCGCCAAGGTTATACTTCTTAAAAACATCAGGCACAAGCCCCATACCTTTGAGGGTCCCGGCACTTTTACCATCATGAACAGTAATACCTGTGGATTCCTGGCCCCTATGCTGCAGGGCATATAATGCATAATAAATCGGTAATGCAGCGTTATCCGATTCCCTATCATTTAATGCGAGACCGACAATTCCACAGGATTCACGCAATAAGGTTCACCTGATAATTTGATTGTTAATAATGTAATTAGACAATGGAAAGTTCAGTCGCCATTTAATCCTGATTTCCTCTGCCATTTATAACTTCTCATACGAGTTGTTTTTTTGAATCCGCATGCAACACAAACCTTCTTATGAATATTCAATGAAACTCTGCCGCAACGCCTGCACTTGATATGGAGGCGCTTCTGCCTCTTTCCCATTGATGGAGTACCTTTTGACATATTATTCTACCTTTTATTATTATAATTTTTGATTATGACTGTATGATAATTACTGTATAATAATTACAGCTTAAGGGCAATTCCCTATGTGTCCAGAGTAAATATATATTGTGGAGATCACACCGATCTATGGTGAGATATATACCACATTGTCACCTCTGATCACTACTGTACCCAGTGTTTTTTCATTTTCGCTGTCTGATAATTCTTTTGCATCGTCCAGTACCAGGTTCATGTGAATGTCATAACCTTCAAGTGTACCCCTGAAAATGCGTTCACCTTTTAATTTGATAATGACAGGCTTGCCCAGTGTATTATTTAGAATGTCAAGAGGTCTTTTACCCATATTTTTTTTGCTCCTGGTATTATAATCTGAGTTATACTTTATTTATCTATCCTGTGTTTTAATCGCGTATTTCTTTTACATACAAGTGACATATCATTTTCATTGGTAAATACGGATAATGTAACCATTTCCATATCCAATAGCATTGCAAAAGTTTAAATGCTAAACTATGAATAGTGCTTCAAAGTAGTTATACGCCTACTTAAAATTATCGAAGACTTCTGTCGAAGACTTCTGTCGAAGACTTCTATCGAGGATTTATATCGAAGATTTATATCGAGGATTTTTATCAAATCCTCTATCGAATAATTAGGAATGCGATACGTGAAAACAAAACCCAGGCATCAACTCCGGAAAAGCCAGCAAAAAGAAATGATCAATACGATCAGGAATATTCTAGAGGATGCCGACACTGTTATTGGAAATAAGCGCATAGAGTTAGCCCAGGCAGAGGATCAAAAACTGATACTTGTGGATGGAAAACCGCTCTTTTTCATTACAGATGGTAAGCCATTCTTTACTGTCCAGGGCGCATTGGAACTCCAACCTCAAAAAAGGCTGGTAATAGTAGATGCAGGTGCCGTTTCATTTATTGCCAAAGGAGCGGATATCATGCGCCCGGGTATTGTCTCTGCCGATTCTGGTATTGATGAAGGGGATCTAGTCATAATTGTAGAGCAGACGCATGGCAAACCCCTGGCCATTGGCAGGGCGCTGGTATCCGGTGAACAAATGATCGGAGATAGTGGAAAGGTTATCAAGACAATACATTATGTGGGTGACAGGATATGGAATATCGAACTGTAACAGGGGTTCAATATGATGCTTTCAGTTGCAGGAAAACAAAAACATATATGTAATGGCAATCGTATAAGTCAGTTAGGTTATCCTGTTTAGATTATTATAAGGGTGAATATTAATGGCAGCACTCAAAGAACTATTTAAGGGCGCAGCGAAGTCCAAATCCAATGTTGACGAATATGTGGACCTTGATCTCAGTGATTATGAAGAGGTAATTGAGAACGAACCGGCAGAGATGTATATCCGCATTGCAGAACTTAATAATTTGAATGAATTACCTGACCTCAAGAAGGAAGTATATGATGGCAATTTGCTTTTAGTTGATATTTCTTTGTTAAAAAGGGACAAATTCAATCTCGACCGTGCTATCAAGGAACTTAAACAAGTAGTGGAAGATGTCCACGGCGATATTGCCGGTGTGGGTGAAGAGCAGGTGATCGTTGCCCCTATGGGTGTCAGGATCGACCGTTCAAAGATTTTCGGTGGCAAATAGTGAATAAGGATCCCGAACCTTTTATTACTAAAACCAACTGTCCGCTGTGCCAAAACTCCATTATAATTACCTGGCAGCCGGATAATATCCCGTTTTTTGGCGATGTTATGCATACATGCTCCCAATGTGACTGTGGGTTCAAGTATGCTGATACAATGATCTTAACCCAGCGCGAGCCCATGAGGTTTACCCTGGAAGTGGAATCGGCCGAGGATCTGGATATAAGGGTGATACGCTCTATTTCCGGGACTATCAGGATCCCTGAACTTGGAATTAATATCGAACCCGGACCTGCAAGTGAATCCTATGTATCAAATATTGAAGGTGTGCTGTGCCGCATTGAGGATGTCGTGGGTATGGTTACAAGATGGGAAGATGAGCCGCCAGGGAGTATAGAAAGGGCACACGAGATACTTGAGTCATTACGGCAGGTGAGGCTGGGTGAGCTTGGTATTACTATTATTATCGAGGACCCACTGGGTAATAGTGCAATAATATCTGATAAGGCCATAAGTGAGGTCATGATACCGGAAGAAGCAAAAGGTCTGAAAACCGGTGACATCATATTGGAAAAGGATGAACTGCCTAATCATTTTACGGAATAGAGTGCCAATTCAGTAGTTACCATTGGAAGGTGTCAATACATCGTGAACAAAACGAAGCAAAGAACTTAAGTATTTGATACAAAATATGTTATGATATATATTCGCATTGTTCTGAAAAATATATATAGCAATAAATGTAATCATTTATAGGGGAGTGTTAAAAATGAAATCGTTTGCAGTAATAAGGGCTGAGAGCAACATAAAGGTAAATGTAGCACTCAGGGACCTGGTCAGGTACGGTCATTTATCCTTTGATGATAGCCCGAAAAAACTGGACCCTGAAGAGGCAGATAAAGTATTGGAGGATGTAATGCACACCAACCTAAGGAAAAACTGCAATTCAGCTGCAGTAGTTCCCCTGGGAGACCATGCAAGTTCAGCCATTGGAAGATTAAAAAAGATCCATCCCCCAGCCCATATTATAATAGTAAGCCCAAGGCATGATGTATTCTCATTACTTGCCAAGGACATTGACGAAATGCCTGAAATGGAATTGGGTGCCGGAAGCGATGAGGAATACCAGGATTTTTAATAAATCCTGAAATAGCAAATGCATCAATAATAATTAGAAAAGGTTGAGTTATATCCTTTTACTTTCGTTTAATTTTGACAATATCTCCAAGTGTTGTGCCCTGGAACCCGGTTCCATGCTCCATGGTGTCATGACTGACCCGTTCAGTGAGTTTGATCTCCAGGCTGCGTTCAAGTTTCTTTCGCAAATTATCTTCAGGTTTGATCTCAGAACGCTCGATCTTGCGTATCAGGGCTGCTTTTTCCTTGATATTCAGGCCGAGTTCCTCCAGTGTCCATCCCTTTGTTTCCCTGGCCTCACGGATGATCTTGCTATAATCTGATACGATCTCATCATCCATATCATCAAAGGTTCGGCGTTTGGTTTTTCTTATAACGGGTTTGGGTGTAGTTGCAACGGGTGCAACCTTTCTTGGAACTGGGGTCCAACCCTGGGATGTCTTACCATACTGGGAACAACTGCCACAAACATAAAGTTCTGTTCCTTCAACAACTACTTTCCTTGCAGATCCAATAATCTCTACGCCGCATATTTCACACTGCATTATAATTCAACCTTCGAAAAGGCTATATATCGTATGGACTTAAATATTGTTCGGAGATTAAATATGACAGGAATCATTGAAGACGACAGTGTAAAAGGATTATCTGTCGACATTCCGCCAGAACTAAGAAACGATGATTTTTCACGATACCTTATTGATAGAATGCACCAGCTGGAAGAAAGAAATCATGTCCTGAGGGAGCAAAATCATAAGATCGAATCAGAGAAACGTTATGCTGAGTCCCAAAAAATAAAATTTGAACGGGATTTAAGGTCACTTACCAGTGAACTGGAACGCTTGAAAACCTCACCTCTTATTGTGGGCACTATTGTTGAAGTTCTTGAAAACGGCAAACTAATAGTAAGGAGCAGCACCGGACCCCAGTTTGTGGTTGGCTTGTCAAAATTTATAAAAGGGTCTGACCTGGAACAAGGGGCCCAGGTGGCCCTGAACCAGCAAACACTGGCAGTAGTGGGAGTGCTTCCTTCATCTTTAAGTGCCCTTCTCAAAGGTGTAGAGGTCATAGAAACGCCAGATGTGGATTACACACAAATCGGAGGACTTAATGACCAGATCAGGGAACTAAGGGAAGCTGTAGAACTGCCCCTTACCAAACCCGAAGCATTTACAAAGATAGGGATAGACCCACCCAATGGTGTATTGCTTTACGGCCCTCCCGGGACCGGGAAGACCATGCTTGCAAAGGCAGTGGCAAATCATACAAGTACCACTTTCCTGCGTATCGTTGGTTCTGAACTGGTCCAGAAATACATAGGAGAAGGTGCGCGCATGGTAAGGGAATTGTTCAAACTTGCCCAGGATAAGGCACCAAGCATCATTTTCATTGACGAACTGGATTCTATCGGGGCCAAACGATATGATGGCGCCACAGCCGGTGACAGGGAGGTACAGCGTACCTTGATACAGTTATTGTCCGAGATGGATGGTTTTAATCCCAGGGGCGAGGTAAGGCTGCTGGCAGCCACAAACAGGCTGGATATCCTTGACCAGGCACTCTTGCGTCCGGGAAGGTTTGATCGGTTCATAGAAGTCTCTATGCCAGACCAGGAAGCCAGAGCAAAGATCCTTGGTATACATACGCGGAATATGACGCTTTCGAAGACCATTGACTTTAATTACCTGGCTAAGATCGCTGATGGGGCCAACGGCTCTGAATTAAAGGCCATTGCCACAGAGGCAGGGATGTTTGCCATTCGAAAAGAGAAGGAACAAGTTGAGGTTGAAGATATGGAAAGTGCCATATCAAAGGTCTTGCTCAATAAAAATAGCTCAAGTACAGTTTCAGAAGGCATGTTTGTGTAAAAAATCATAATTTACCAAGTAATTCCCCTGTGTAGAATAAAGTAAAATATATAGCATTGAACGATAGATAAAGAGCAATATTGAACAAGAGTGTCGGTTCAGATAAGGGGAAAAATGAATGGATAATATCTTTTTTATTTTCGATTCAATTGATTTCATTGCCAGGCTGATGATCGTGGTAATCTTTTTCTTGATAGCTTCCACTATGAAAAAAATAGATCCTGATGTTATCCGGTCCAGGTTGTTCCTTGAATATGACCAGATTATTAAAGCTTTTAATATGATGTTTGTCGGCTCGATATTTTTCTTTATTGCAGCAGTAATTGAATATTTTATCAATCCCACACCAGGAGATGATATGATCCTTATTATGAAAATATCTCTCACTGTATTCCAGATTACTGTAATATATTTTATTTTCATATTGAACACAGCCATAAGTGCAGTTGGGAGACGTGGGATGTAATATGGCAACATTAAAGGAAAAGCTTGAAGAAATTTTAATCAAGTTGGAATCATTGGGTGATATCAAGCTATCTGCCATCATCTCCCGTCACGGACTGTTAATGGTATCCAGGGCCACCCAGGATTCGGACTGTGAAGCCTTTGCAGCCCTGGCAGCTACACTCCATATGTCTGCTGAGTCCACTACAAAGAGACTCAGCAATGAAGCGCTTAATTCCATTATTGTGGAAACCGATGAGAACAGCCTGATCACCTATTCTGCCGGTCCCAATGCCCTGATTGTAGTAATGGCTAACAAAGAAGGGGGCCTGGGTCTTATTTTAACTGAGTTAAAAAAAGCTGCCAAAATGGTGGAAAATCTGGTTTAACATCCTGTCGGCTATTTTCCCAACCGGGTCCCATCAAAGATTTTATCACGTAAAACTTATATCACTGATACGAATAGCCTATGAAAAACTTATATCAGGATATCCTTGAAAAGGATTCAAAGTATGTCTTCCAGAACTATACCCGCCAACCCATAGCTATTACCAGTGGACAGGGTGCATTGGTCCGGGATAGTCAGGGTAAGGAATATATAGATTGTGTTGCAGGGATCGCGGTCAACAATATCGGCCACTGTCATCCGGCCGTAGTGGAAGCAGTTAGCAGGCAAGTGTCAGAACTAATTCATGTCTCGAACTTATATTATACCCGCCAGCAAGCCGAACTGGCAGCCCGGCTTGTACCCAGGACAGGCATGGACCGAGTGTTTTTCTGCAATTCAGGAACAGAAGCTGTAGAAGGTGCGTTAAAACTTGCCCGCAGGGCAACCGGACGAACCGATTTTGTGGCGGCAGAACACAGTTTCCACGGCAGGACCATGGGTGCGTTGAGCGTGACCCACAAACCGCAGTACAGGGAGCCGTTCCAGCCTCTCATCCAGAAGGTAGAGTTTGTACCATACAACGATGTGGAGGCACTGAAAGGTGCCGTGAACAACGACACGGCCGCCCTGATACTGGAACCAATACAGGGTGAAGGAGGTATCCGCGTTCCCGACGATGGTTACCTGCAAGCGGCAAGGGATATCTGCGAAGATGTCGGTGCACTGCTCATATTTGACGAGGTACAGACCGGCATGGGCAGAACCGGGAAGTGGTTCGCACGTGAACACTCAGGTGTAGTGCCCGATATCATGACAACAGCCAAGGCAATGGCAGGTGGATTGCCCATGGGTGCACTGCTTGCAAAGGAGGAGACCGCTTCCTTGATGCAAAAAGGTGACCATGCAGCCACCTTTGGCGGCGGACCACTGTTATGTGTGGCTGCTCTTGCATCACTTACAGTAATAGAAGATGAGGATCTGGTAGACAGGTCGGCCCGGATGGGATGCTACCTGGTAGATAAGCTTGAAAAGCTTGAACTGGAAGCTGTCAGGGAGATCAGGGGAAAGGGATTGATGGTAGGTGTGGAACTGGCAGTCAAATGCGGGCCTGTTGTTGACTATACAAGGGAGAACGGTGTGCTGCTTAACTGTACATCCGACTCTGTGCTCAGATTCGTGCCGCCCCTGGTGATAACACAGGAGCAGATAGATAAAGTGATAGATGTTGTGGCGCAGGGAATTGAGAGGGCAGAATGACGCATGCCAAGGAATTCATAAAGGACTCCATCAAGGGAATAAAGGAATACGTCCCAGGCAGATCCACAGAGGAGATAGCGGTCGGCTACGGTATTGAACCTGGTAATATCATCAAACTGGGCTCGAATGAGAACCCGCTGGGTCCCTCACCCATGGCAGTCGAAGCTGTGCGTAACATGGCTGATACTATAAGCGTGTACCCTTCGGTAGACGCTGCCGAACTCAGGTGTGCCCTTGCAGACTACGTGGGTTATCCGGAAGATAATGTGGTTCTAGGTGCAGGTATGGATGGTGTTGTTGATACACTGGTGCGACTCTTCGTGCAGCCCGGTACAGATGTCATTATCCCCACCCCCACGTTCTCATACTTCGAGATCGCTGTCAGGTCAGCAGGCGGGGTGCCGGTCTATGTGAAGCGGCTGCCCGATTACAGCGTGGATACTGACTCAGTGATTTTAGCACTCAGCGATTCCACACGTTTTATCTACCTTGTCTCACCCAATAACCCATCAGGCAACACTGTACCAGAAGCCGATGTAAGGAATATCGTAGAATCCACCCGGGCGCTGGTGTTCCTTGACGAGGCCTATGTGGAGTTCGCAGACAGGAGCCTTACTGGCCTGGTGACTGAATATGATAATCTCATAGTGGGCCGTACCATGTCCAAGGCTATGGGACTTGCAGGTCTCAGGGTTGGTTACGCCGTGGTACCGCAGTGGATAACCAGGGAATATATGAAGGTGACCACCCCATTTGCCATAAGCAGGATATCTGTAGCAGCAGGACTGGCAGCCCTACAGGACACTGATCACAGGAAAAGGACTATCGAGAATGTGCTAACAGGCAGGCAGTTTTTAAATGATGGATTATCTGGTCATTGCAGGGTATTTCCTTCTGAAGCGAACTTCATTATGATCGATGTATCTCCAAAGAAGAGCAAAGATATCACGGAGGCGTTGTTGGAACGGGGCATCATCTTACGTGACTGCACATCATTCAGGGATGCGGGGGAGAGCCTTATAAGGATAACTGTAGGCACCCCTACCCAGAATATCAGGCTTGTGGACGCACTTACCCGTATAGTGCAATTATGATAATTGCATTGACATGCACTCCATTATGATAATTGCATTGACATGCACTCCATTATGATAATTGCATTGACATGCACTCCATTATGATAATCGCATTGACTGGTACTCCATTATGATAATTGCATTGACAGGCACTCCATTATGATAATTGCATTGACATGCACTCCATTATGATAATTACATTGACAGGCACTTCATTATGATAATTGCATTGACTGGTACTCCCGGCACTGGTAAGACCACCATATGCCACATCTTGGGTAAGAAGTACAGGATCATAGATATTAACCGGATGATAACTGATGAAGGACTGCATACCGGAAGGGATGAAATGCGCGGTTCCCTGGTGGCAGATATAGAAGCACTCCAGGGACGCCTGGATGAACTGGTAAAAGATGAGACCGTAACAATAATCATTGAAGGACACTTATCCCACTACCTGGAAGGGAGCGATGCGGTCATTGTGTTGCGGACCAGACCCGGCGTACTGGCCCACAGGCTTGAGGAAAGGGCATATTTCAAGGAAAAGGTCAGGGAAAATATGGAAGCTGAAGCACTGGATGTGATACTGGTTGAAACCACCCTTAAGCACGACATGGTCTATGAAGTAGAGACCACCACATCCTCACCCGAAGACGCTGCCATCCTGGTGGATTCGATAATTGAGCACTTGTCGGCAGCTAACTTTGAGCAGGTGGAAAGATATCTGCCCGGCCGGTTCGACTGGAGCGAGGAGGTGTTCTGATGACCCTCAACACCTACAGGCCGTATATTAGCTTTATCCTGGAACCTTCAGCCTCAGCCCTTTCCCGCATGGGACTGACCCCAAACAATGTCTCTATGCTCTCGCTCATATTTGCACTGATGTCAGGTGTATCTTACTATTATTCCTTAGACAACCGGTTATACCTTGCCGCAGCCCTGGTCTTTGTTATACTGAATTCATTCACAGACGCCGTGGACGGTGTGATGGCGCGGCAGAAGAACATCCAGTCAGACAGAGGCGACCTGCTGGACCATGTCATTGACAGGTATGCTGATACCTTAATCATCTGCGGAATATTCTTTGCCGGATATGCCCACTGGATGATAGGAGCAGCCGCCATCACAGGAGTGCTGATAACCAGCTACATGGGCACCCAGGCCCAGGCCGTAGGAGTAGGCCGGGACTACGGCGGCATCATGGGACGGGCAGACCGATTGGCACTTATAATTATGGTCACTGCCGCAAATGTTGTTTACCCTTTTGAGATATATTCTATGCAAATGCTGGGCTGGGTTATAGTGGTGATTGCAATCACGTCCCACTTTACGGCACTGCAGCGGTTTTTACGCATCTGGAGTGAGATGGAGCAAGAATAATTATCGAATTAGTATCCACTTCAAATTTGTTGGTAATAGTAAAGAGTGACGACACACATCACTGGACAATGATCGCTACTGATGTTGTAATCGACAATTTGGTATGATTGCATTTTTCCAATTTACCCTTAGATTTGAAGTGGATACTCGAATTGGATACAATTACGTGTATTCCAGATCGTATTTTTTTCATTCTCCCATCTTGATTCTACAAGGCGTCGATATTTATTCCCACCATTCACAATTGTTCTTTCAAATGACATAGTTACTAAATAGGTCGAAATTCAGGTTCAAGTAACTGCTAACGCCACGAAGCAATTTCTTGCACTCACAACAATAGGGTTATAATACTGTAACAGATTATACTACTTTTATTATCTCAAACCGGAAGTGTTTAAAGGGGAAATAAATGATAACAAAAGTAGGAGTGGTCTCACGCTGCGATAAGCCTGGTGCTGTAGAAATAGCAAGGGATATTATTGAACATTTCAAAGAAAAACTGGACATCTATGTTGACCCGGGTACTGCCAGTGAGCTGGGCATTGAAGGCTTCCCGGTGGCCCGGATGCGCCAGCTTGGTGTGCAGATGGTGATAACCATCGGCGGGGACGGCACAGTGCTAAGAACAGTCCAGCACATGGATGACCCCCTACCTGTTATTTCAATAAACTTAGGAACCCTGGGTTTTCTTGTGGATGTGGAAGCCGATGATGCACTCCAGACCATAGATTCAGTACTTTTTGGATTTGAAGTGGATGAGAGGTTCCGGATGGATATATGGATCAATGACATGAAACTTCCACCAGCTACTAACGAAGTGGTTATCATCACGGCCCACCCTGCCAAGATGCTTGCTTACAGGGTCTGGGTTGATGAACATGAACTTGAGGAACTGAGGGCTGACGGTTTGATCATAGCCACACCAACCGGTTCCACTGCTTATGCCATGAGCGCAGGTGGCCCCATTGTTGATCCAAAGGTAGATACCATAGTAGTTGTACCCCTGGCACCATTCAAGCTCTCTTCCAGGCCGTGGGCCGTACCCGGCCAGAGTACTATTAAGGTGGAACTGTTGCTGCCTGACAAAGAAGCAGAAGTGGTGGTGGACGGGCAGTTCTCGCAGGTAATTTCTTCCAGTGACATCATCCGGATTAAAAAGGCAGCTACACCGGCCCGGTTCGTACGTATAAATACCGACGGTTTCTACGATAAAGTAAAAAGCAAATTACATTGAATAAAACATTTGGATTTAAGTCCTGAGATAACGTAAGAAGGGGCAGGTAATAGCAATGATATTAGTGGTTTCAATTGGCGGGTCTGTGCTTACAAGCAATCTGGACCCTGAAAGGATCAGGAAATATGCCAGCAGTATACAAGCACTTGCAGAGGAACATACCACGTACATTGTCGTCGGTGGGGGCAGGATTGCCAGGGATTACATAACTGCTGCCAGGGATCTGGGTGCAAATGAAGTGGAATGCGACATTATCGGTATCGACATGACCCGCATTAATGCAAAACTCCTCATTGTTGCCTTAGGAAACAGTGCCTATACTGTCCCTCTCACCAGCTATCAGGACGCCAGGAATGCGGCACTTACCGGCAGGGTTGTAGTGATGGGAGGCCTGATACCAGGACAGACAACTGATGCGGTATCGGCTGTGCTGGCTGAATATGTGGGGGCTGACATGCTCATCAATGCCACTTCAGTGGACGGGGTATATACTGTTGATCCCAACCTTGACAGCAAAGCAGAAAAGATATCCTCAATGACGCCTTCCCAGCTGGTTGATATTGTAATGAAGACTGACATGAGCGCAGGTTCTAACTCGCCCCTGGACCCGTTGGCAGCCAAGATCATCCAGCGGTGCGGGATCAAGACCTTTGTTATCGATGGCAGGGAGCCTGGGAACATCAATGAAGCTGCTGCCGGGCGCCATAACGGAACACTTATTTCCGTGAGCCCGGGCAGGTAACATGAATCCCGGAATTGCGCCAGGTAAGATTGGTTTTTCCTGTAGGTCAGTTGTAGATGACCCGTTTGATTATGCTTTTGAACTTGAAGATATGGGTTTTTCAGGGTGGGAAATCGTCTGCGAAGGGAACCAGACCCTTCTTGGTGATAACCTGGAAAAAATATCAAACGTTATTGAGACGACCGACCTTACACTTACGATCCACCTTCCTTTCTCAGACCTTAACCTTGCAAGCCTGAATGAGAACATATGGGACGAAACCATTCAACAGATGACGGAAATAATCGGGTTGTCTGCACCTTTTTCACGCCTGGCAGTTGTACATCCGGGACATCTTTCACCTTTGGGTATGCAGATGCCTGACCTTGCATGGGACCGCAATATAGAGGGTCTGCAGAGGTTATGTGATTTTGCAGCCGGATATGATGTGACCATTGGTGTGGAGAATATGGTCAATATGGATTTTATCTTTGGCAGGCAGGCAGAGGAAATGCTGGGTATGATCGAGTCGGTTGACCGTGATAACCTGGGGCTGACCTTTGATGTGGGGCATGCCAATACCAATGGAAGGGTAGATGAATTCCTTGATAAATGTCTTGACAAGGTTGTACATGTGCACCTGCATGATAACCATGGTACAAAAGACGAGCATCTGCCTGCAGGACAGGGGACTGTTGACTGGGAAAAAGTATGCCATGCACTTCAAGATCTTGATCTAAGGTTCATACTTGAATCACGGTCCATAGAGGAAGGAAAGACAAGTCTCAGGTATATTACAGGCAATTGAAATTACGGGTGAAATTATAGGCAATTGAAACTACACTATATCATTTTCCAGTTATTTTCCAGACACGATTTACAAGGATCGACGCTGATTTGATGTTCATTTTCTGAACTGATTTACTGTACACGATTCGCGCATGTGTGGAAGATATCCAAGTACAGTTTTGTTACTATCCTTTACCCGCATCTGAGTACGGAGGATGTATCCCGGTCCCAACGTTCAACTGTCAGTCACTTCCTTCCACAGGCATTACCCTGCTTCGACGGTACTATGAACTGATTCGATTCCCAATCTTCCAAGATCATCAGTATTTCGGCGCTTATAACCTTCACTTCCGTTGCAGCCTGGTATCCCATACCTCCAGCTTCACATCAGTCTGTCACAGTATTTGGCTGGGTTGGGCGCGCTGCTTCTCGCTCGCATTGGGAGAGCAAAAGTGGCGATGGCGGCAGGACTAAGACCTATCTGCCATAAGGGAGTTTTAAAAAATCAGACCACCCGCTTCATCCAATTGAGAATTCTTTAAATATTATTGTGTACACAATAATTGTTATGACAATAAAATCTGAATTCATTAACAGAAAAGATGAACTGAAGTATCTTGAAGAGGAGTACAATAAACAGGACTTTAGGTTCATTTCAGTTATCGGGAGGCGGCGGCTTGGGAAAACAAGGCTTATTCAGGAATTCATAACAAACAGGTCAAACTACAGTTACTTCCTTGTGCCTGAGCTTAACGATATGGATACCCGGCTTGAGCTTTCAAGAAAATTACATGAGAGCTTCGAACTGAGCTTCATCGGGACACCATCATGGAACGAAATATTCGAAAAGCTCTTCGTGCACTCTCAGAACAGGCAGATGATAGTGATATTTGATGAATTCCAGAGGTTTTTTAATATCAACAAGGGCATTTATTCATTGTTGCAGGAATTCATAGACCGATATGCAAAAGATTCAAAAATGTTTCTGATAGTTTCAGGCTCATCAATAGGCATGATGCACAAGATATTCGATCATGCATCCCCCCTGTACGGGAGAAGGACCGGGCAGCTTTATTTCCAGCCGTTTAACTTTTTTGCATTAAAAGAGTGGTTTCCTTCGTTTCCCACGAACAGGCTTGTTGAGATATATGCGATATACGGCGGCACTCCGAAATACCTCGAAGACGTTGAGAGCAGGGACGTCATGGCAAACATACAACGTATGCTGTCCAGAACAGGCATTCTCTACAACGAGCCCGAGATCCTGATAAAAACTGAGATATCAGACAGTTATAGCTACTTCAACATCTTAAAATACATCTCAAAGGGTGTATCGAGATCGTCTGAAATTGCTGCTAGCTCCGGCTTAAAAACGACTTCGATCGACTATTATCTTAATGTCCTGATAAACGATATGGATCTCCTGAAAAAAGAGATCCCGGTTACAGAACAGGAAAAAAGCAAAAAAAGTATCTACCTGATAAAAGACAATTTCTTTAGATTCTGGTTCAGGTACATATACCCGAACTATTCCGAGCTTGAGATAGGAAACACTTCGCGTGTGATGGAAAAGATAACTGCGGAATTGAACACATTTACAGGTAGATCGTTTGAAGATATAGCACAGCAGTTTTTGATAGAACTGAACAGATCAAATAAACTCCCTTTTGTTTTTGGGAAGATCGGAAGGCAGTGGGACAGGTTCAGGGGTGAGAGAGGGAAGAATACCTATGAAATCGATATTGTTGCTTTAAATGAAAATACAAAGGATATCCTGTTTTGTGAGTGCAAATGGGAGAACAAAAAGACGGATGCTGGTGTTTTAGAGGATCTGCAAAAGAAATCCGGATTCGTTAACTGGTATACCGGGGAAAGAACAGAATATTTTGCAGTGATATCGAAAGCTGGTTTTACGCGCAGGGCAGAGAAGTTTGCAGAGCAAGAGGGGTTTTTGTTGTTTGATCTGGGAGATTTTGAAAATATTTGAGGATACAGACTTTTGAACAGAGCGCAAGTGCTTTGAAAAACGCTGAGTGTGCAGAGTAACCATGGTACAAAAGACGAGCATCTGCCTGCCGGACAGGGGACTGTTGACTGGAAAAAAGTATGTCATGCGCTTCAACATCTTGATGCAAGGTTCATACTTGAATCACGGTCCATAGAGGAAGGAAAGACAAGTCTTGGGTATATTAGAGGTGATTGAACCGACACTGTATCATTTTCCAGTTATGGATGTGGGAGTTTCTAAGTTTGAGAGGGGAGATGAAAGGTAGAAGTTAATTCTAATTCCAATCCAATTTCTAATTACGGATTTTTGTAATTCTTTCCAGCGCTTTCAGATCTATAAGCGTGATATCCCTGTCCATGATATCCTTTTCAAATCCACTCCTGCTGATAACCAGATAGTGTTCAATCCTGTTCTCGATTCCCCACTTAACATTTTTCGCTTTTTCCCGAAGAGCATTCAAAGTCTTTACTCCAACTTTTTTGTTCGTATATTTAACTTCTCCAAACAGGATCTCCCCGGTATTTTCGTTAATTGCCACTATATCAATTTCCTCTCCCGCGCTCCACCAGCTTCCAATCCTGGTGAACTGCATTGGGATGAGATTCCTGTTCTCTTTAATGAGATCGGTCACGACGTACTCAAATACCAGACCCGAGTATCTCTGGAAATTAGTTTTGATTTCCCTGAGTACAAAATCCTCTTCACCCATTTCGATATATTCCATGTATGGAAAAATGAACCTGAAATAGAACCTGAAATAATTGTCTTTTATTCTGTAAATGCCTTTACGGGATTTGATATTCTCTGTAACAGGAACATGGCGCTCAATGATATCAAGGTCCTGGAGTGTTGAGAGATATTTGGCTACTACATCCTTTGTAATGCCTGTATCATTCATTATTCTCCCTGTGGTGGTGTTCCCGAATGCTATGGAGCGTATGATCGAGAAATAATACCTTGGTTCCCTTAGTTCTTCTCTCAGGATGAATTCTGCATCCTTGTGCAGGAATTCTTCTTTTCTTAATATTCTGGTCCTGATAGTTTCGAAGATGTCATTCTCATATTCTAACATGTACGCTGGTGTCCCTCCGAACACTGCATATATTGCAAGTAGTTCTTCAAGACCGGCGGATGGAAAGAAGTCTTTTAGTGCTGGAAAACGCAAAGGCTGGAGTTTGAACTGTTTTGTCCTCCTTCCATAAAGAGGAGAAGAATAGTTGAAGAAATGCTTCTCCATCATTCCTATGGATGAGCCACAGATGAATATCTTTATGTCAGTATTCTTCAGCCGATTATCCCAGTAATCCTGCATTATAGATGGCAGGGCAGGGTATGACGACACCATGTACGGGAACTCATCTAAAATTATAACCAGACCTTTTTTCCCTGCAAAATAATGGAATGCTTCATCAAGGTCCCTGAACGGAAATTTCGCAAGCCGCTCATCATTAAACTTTTTAGCAACAATATTTGATAGCCGCAGTACCATATCTTTTGGAGATTCAGACCTGCCAAGAAAATACACAGCTTTTTTGTTAGCAGTGAGTATCTGCTTTAGAAGTTCAGTCTTCCCGACCCTGCGCCTGCCGTAGAGTACGAAAAGTTCGGCCCTGTCGCTTAGAAGTGTGTTGTTAAGAATTGCAAGTTCCTTGTTCCTGTTCACAAACATATCTAATCTCTCGTGTACTATATAGTAAGTTACTTTATTATACACTAGATATTAAATCTTTGGGTTTCTTTGTGTACTAGTGTCACGTCAACCATACAATAGCGTAAGATATATGGTCTGATACAGTTATATTTTTCAGTAATTTTCAAGACGCAGATTAACGTACTATTATACCTTTCGGTCGATTTGCGAGGCAGGGCCGCTCCCTCCCCAGATGCCCGAAATATACATGTTGTTGTTCTGGATTCCATGTCACCCCCTGCCAACGTGACTAAAATCAACCTCTCATAAAGCTGTCGCCCCTTCGGGGTTCGCTTCGCTCGACAGCATTATGGCGGCTGATTTCTTAACGTCACTAATAGGCAGGGCTGCGACCGACACGGATACACCGAAATAAACATTTAATAAAAATCGACAGCTATCGCTAAGACAGAATTTGTTTGGTTCACTCCCGTTATTATTTCCCTGACTTATTGAACTTTATATTCCTTATCGTTCTTCAACACCCAATATACAATTCTCAATAGCTTAGCTGCTAAAGCATTCAATGCTGATTTGTGGTGTTTCCCATTCTCGATTTTCCTAGTATAATAAGCTCCTAAGTTTTCATCATTCTG
>JAAXOC010000006.1 GCA_014237145.1 ANME-2 cluster archaeon | reverse complement strand
CCTGCACAATAAGAGCATTTCCATCTCCTGAGGTTACATCAATTACCTGAATTACTGATGGGTCAAATGTAACATTGACATTACCTGAACCCAGGCCAGTCACATTTTTAACCATTAGTGATGTAAATGCATAGCCGTTTGGCGCTGCTGTAACATCTTCAACCAGTATGACTGGAAGTGTGGGAACAGGTGGTGTTGCTGTATAGTTTGCTGTTTCGTCATAGACGGTATTACCAGCTGCATCACTTGCTGAGATGTTCACTGTGTGGGTTCCGCTAATAGCTGTTATGGTTCCCTCCCATATGTCATCTCCATCAGTGTTGCTTAGAGACACACCGGCAGCAGTTACAGCAGTTACTCCGACATTATCCGTAGCATTGACGGTGACTGTAATATTATCACCGGTATTCGGATCAGTCGGATCCAGTGTAACTGAGTTGATCACTGGTGTTATATTATCAGCAAGTGGTGTTGTTGCTGTATAGTTTGCCGTTTCATAGGCAGTATTACCAGCGGCATCACTTGCTGAGATGTTCACTGTGTGGGTTCCGCTAATAGCTGTTATGGTTCCCTCCCATATGTCATCTCCACCAGCGTTACTTAGAGACACACCGTCAGCTGTTACAGCAGTTACTCCGACATTATCCGTAGCATTGACGGTGACTGTGATATTATCACCGGTTTTCGGATCAGTCGGGTACAGTGTAACTGAGTTGATCACTGGTGTTATATTATCAGCAAGTGGTGGTGTTGCTGTATAGTTTGCCGTTTCGTCATAGACGGTATTACCAGCTGCATCACTTGCTGAGATGTTCACAGTGTGGGTTCCTTCAATGGCTGTTATGGTTCCCTCCCAGGTATCATCTCCATCAGCGTTACTTAGAGACACACCGTCAGATGTTACAGCTGTTACTCCGACATTATCCGTAGCATTGACAGTGACTGTGATAGTATTACCGGTATTTGGATCAGTCGGGTCTAGTGAAACTGAGTTGATCACTGGTGCTATAGTATCAGCAGGTGTTGTTGCTGTATAGTTTGCTGTTTCGTCATAGACGGTATTACCAGCTGCATCACTTGCTGAGATGTTCACATTGTGGGTTCCTTCAATGGCTGTTATGGTTCCTTCCCAGGTATCATCTCCATCAGCGTTACTTAGAGACACACCGTCAACTGTTACAGCTGTTACTCCGACATTATCCGTAGCATTGACAGTGACTGAAATATCATCACCGGTATTTAGATCAGTCGGGTCTAGTGAAACTGAGTTGATCACTGGTGCTATAGTATCAGCAGGTGTTGTTGCTGTATAGTTTGCTGTTTCGTCATAGACGGTATTACCAGCTGCATCACTTGCTGAGATGTTCACTGTGTGGGTTCCTTCAATGAGGTGACAGCCAATTATGTGAACATCTCAGGGTTCAATGCAACAGGGCAACGGATTTCCCGCATGCTGGGATTTATCTAGGCGGTGTGGATTACTGCAACATCTCTGAGAACACCGCATCGAACAACTACGATGGCATCGAAGTGCATTCTTCGAGTAACTACAACACGCTCACGAGCAATACTGCAAGCTCGAACGACTACGAAGGCATCAAACTGGGCCATTCGAGCAACAACACGCTTACGAGCAACACAGCATCGAACAACTCCTACGGCATCGAACTGCATTCTTCGAGCAACTACAGCTGTTACTCCGACATTATCCGTAGCATTGACAGTGACTGAAATATCATCACCGGTATTTGGATCAGTCGGGTCTAGTGAAACTGAGTTGATAACTGGTACTGTGTTATCCAAAGTCGATGCCGTTGTAGCTGTATTGTTTACCCATGTTTGGTTGATATTGCCAGTAGTATCGACTGTTCTGGTACCAATCTCATGCGTAGTACCAGAAATAAGTGATGTAGCGTTATAGCACTGCACTCCACTGGTGACATTTTCCTGGAATACGCCGTCAAGATATACCAACACCTTTGAAAAATCTGAATCCACAGGATCAGTCCAGGTCCAATTGATATATGTCCTAGCATGGGTGATGTTCTGCAGATACGTGATACCTAGCGGCGGCGTGTTATCCGACATGACCAGCGGATGGTAGTCACCGCCGTTTTCGATATCGTCCGATGAGTTGTATGGGGTCAGGGTATCTCCAAGACCATCGCTATCGTTATCGACTCCGGCGTAGTCGCTCCAGTAGTTTCCGCCAAGGAAGAGTCCACCGATGATGTTCGTCCCGTTCGTCTTTGTCGTGTTCCAGATGTTACTTCCAGTGTCATCGTAGGCGTTGTTCGTGTTGTTGAAGTAGTTGTTATAGATCAGGTTGTCGCTCGAAGAGGACAGATAGATACCGCGATTGTTGTTCGAGCTTGCATTGTTGTTCGTAAGCGTGTTGCTACTCGAAGCGGACAGAAAGATGCCGTCGTAGTTGTTCGAGTTTGCGGTGTTGTCCGCAAGCGAGCTGTAGTTGCTCGAAGAAGACAAGTAGATGCCGTAGTTGTTCGAGTTTGCGATGTTGTTCGTGAGCATGTTGTTGTTCGAAGAATACAGGTAGATGCCGTTGTTGTCGTTCAAGTTTGCGATGTTGCTCGTGAGCGTATTGTTGCTCGACTTATGCAGGTAGATGCCATGGTCGCTGTTCAAGTCTGCGGTGTTATTCGTAAGCGTGTTGTTGTTCGAAGAATACAGGTAGATGCCGCGCATGTTGTTCGATGCTGTGTTATTCGATGCTGTGTTGTTGCTCGAAGAATACAGGTAGATGCCGTCGTAGTCGTTCGAACTTGCGGTGTTGCTCGTGAGCGTATTGTAGTTGCTCGAAGAATACAGGTAGATGCCGCTGTAGTTGTTCGAGTTTGCGGTGTTGCTCGCAAGCGTGTTGTTGCTCGAAGAATGCAGGTAGATGCCGCGGTTGTTGTTTGAGTTTGCGGTGTTGCTCGCAAGCGTGTTGTTGCTCGAAGAATACAGGTAGATGCCGCGGTTGTTGTTCGATGCTGTGTTATTCACAAGCGTGTTGTAGTTGTTCGAAGAATACAGGTCGATGCCGTAGTAGTTGTTCGATGCCGTGTTGTTCGTAAGCGTGTTGTAGTTGCTCGAATAGCGCAGGTAGATGCCGTGGGTGTTGTTCGATGCTGTGTTGTTCGCAAGTGTGTTGTAGTTGTTCGAAGAATACAGGTCGATGCCGTAGTAGTTGTTCGATGCTGTGTTATTCACAAGCGTGTTGTTGCTCGAATCGCCCAGGCAGATGCCGCGGTTGTTGTTCGAGCAGTTGTTGCCTGTGAGCGTGTTGTTGCTCGAATGGCCCAGTTTGATGCGTGCGTAGTCGTGCGAGCTTGCAGTATTGCTCGTGAGCGTGTTGTAGTTGCTCGAAGAATGCACTTCGATGCCATCGTAGTTGTTCGATGCTGTGTTGCTCGTAAGCGTGTTGTAGTTGCTCGAAAAATACAGGTAGATGCCGTGGGAGTTGTTTGATGCTGTGTTGTCCGCAAGCGTGTTGTTGCTCGAAGAATGCAGTTCGATGCCGTAGGAGTTGTTCGATGCTGTGTTGCTCCTAAGCGTGTTGTAGTTGCTCGAAGACTTCAGGTAGATGCCGTAGGAGTTGTTCGATGCTGTGTTGTTCGTAAGCGTGTTGTTGCTCGAATCGCCCAGGTCGATGCCGCGGTAGTTGTTCGATGCGGTGTTCTCAGAGATGTTGCAGTAATCCACACCGCCTAGATAAATCCCAGCATGCGGGAAATCCGTTGCCCCTGTTGCATTGAACCCTGAGATGTTCACATAATTGGCTGTCACCTCAAAGGCATGATCTGAAATTGACGTCACGTTCACAGTGACCACGCCTGCGCCCTCACCTCGAAGCGTGAGATGTGGTGTAGCGATATTTACTTTCGCAGTGTAGCTGCCAGCTGCAACACAGATCGTCTCGCCCGCGGTCGCATTATCGACCGCTGCCTGAATCGGTGTCGTGCTCGCGTTGAGCGCGCCGTTGTCACGCCACCAGCCAGACTGGTTGACGCAAATGTCGCCGCAGTCGCAAGAGATCGCGGCTGCTGTTGTTGTAGATATGATAATAAGTGCTAAGATCAGCAATATCGTTGTTATGATTGTTCGTATTCCCATTTTAATTCTCCCTTGTTCTTATGTCGCACCCTCTTCTGCACAGATTCGCAGAGCCAGTCTGCCTGAATGAGTGCCACACTTTAAACTATCACTCTCTGCTCATAAGTTTTGCGAATTTATGATACGAAATCTCATTCTTCTTAAAAAAAAGTCAGCATCACTACTCCCGCACGCCCTTGTGGTCTGGAGGCTGGCAGGCGCTTTCGTGGTGCCTCGCAGATGCAAGGATTTCCGGCGGTCCCAGGGTGTAAAGTGAACGTTGTATTGTTAGCTGTCAATGGTTGTTAAAATATATTAGTTATGAAATACTAAACTGCAAAGAACGAAAAGTCATGGCAGTAGAATCCTTTGCGCTTTTGCACCCTTTAGAAGCTGTCCAATGATCACTGAACTGGATTATGGGACCATACCTGTATAAAGGAGACCGTTACAATTTGTGTTGGTTAATCTAATTAAACCACAGATGAACACAGATGAACACAGATTTTCAGGTAGCGTATCCGCGTTTATCCGCGTTCATTTGCGGTTAGTTTGATAATACCAACATTTAATGTAACGGTCTCGTATAAAGTAATACTTTATATACAAATATAAAATATTAATTAATATGTCAAGTCTTATTTCCACTGCTTTTGAATTCGTGCCTATTGCTATTTTTTCAGCAATATTCTTCTTTATGGCACTATTCATTAAATACACCAATGGGTTAACCATTCGCTCTGTTGGTTCTGATATCTGCCTTGGTGCCCTGTTCATACAGATAACCTTGCTGGCTATGCCTGTATGGATGTCAGGGGAAGTGTCCATAAATATTGCCGCTCATATGGCTGTCACCATCGCAGCCCTGTTATTGTGGATCATCAGTGTCTGGCTGTTACAACGCAGGAAACCGTCACGGACCCGCTCGGCCAACATATACCAGAAGTTCATCGATTACCTGAAAAAACAGAGCAATATCAGGGAATCATTATCCTACGTACTTGGTGCATTCACTATTACTGCCAGCCTGATGATGGTACTGGACTTTATCAGTCTAAAACCTGCTACATGGAATTTGCAGGCTGTCCGGATAATACTGTTGGTGCCCGGTTCCGTGATAATTGGTATGGCAGGATACTATGTCTACAGGTATTTACAAAAGGAACAGCTAAACCAAACATTTGAGAGATTTTACAAGGAGATCACAAGGGATAACATATTGATAACTGTCCAGTCCACAGGCACACGGAAGTATGACCGTGACCCCACCCAGCCCATAGTGGACATTATCAGGGGTTCTATCATGGGGGGTGTGCTAGGTCCACCAATATTCGGCCTGGAAATACTAAAAAACAGTTGTATAGAATTACTGACCACTTCCAAAATGAGGCGCCAGAGCCTTGACCGGGTCACGTCACATTTTATTTCACAAATTGATGAAATAGGTAAACTTTCACTTAAAATGGATGAAGACGAATCCGCAGCCAGGTCCATCAGGATCATAGGTGAGATAGGGGAGTGTGCCATATCCAGGGGTATTGAGGTTCCGATAGAGGATATCCTGCGAAGGCTTTTCGAATATTATTATGTTCTGCAGTTAAGAGGATATGATATTATGAAAATGACAATAATCGATGCCATCAGCCGGATAGGTTCGACAGCTGCTGCCCATGGTATTGAATCCATCCCGCCAAGGTCCGGTGATATGCTGGGGACCATTGGAGCCTCATCTGTAAGAGACAAGGACAGGAGTGCAATAAAGGAAATAAGTACGGCTTTATTTATTATCGGAAAGGAATCGGCTGCCAATTCACTGGAAAGTTCTGTTAAACAAACTGCCCTGAAGCTGCGTGATATAGGTGTGGCTGCCGTGCAAAATAACATGGCACAAGAGGCAAACCAGATAGTATCCTACCTGGAAGTTAAGGGTACGATAGCAGCATCCAATAAGCTGGAACTGGGAACCGAACAGGCTATCTGGTCGATTAAGGATATTGGAGTGGCCTATGGGTACCAGCATATGGAAACCAGCATCAATACGGCATTGAGTGCCCTGGAAAACATTGGTATGGAATCATCATCAAAAAAGCTGGATGATGCAGTGGACCAGGCCCTCTGGTCACTAAAAGAAGTTAGCAGATATGCTATCGCTGATGGTCTTGATTCTTCTATAAAACAGTCGGCCCGGTCTTTTGCCAGGCTGGCTATACCGGAGGAAGATAAAGTTACAGCCACTGTGAAGGACATCAGGAAGTATTTCGATGCAGATGAGGCTGAGCGGTTCAGCAAGTTCGAGCGGGAATATACATCGGCACTAAAGGTGGCAGGGACCCACTGATGAATGATAAAGTATATGTTATCGACACCTCGGGTTTTATAGCCCAGGTGGAGTTCAGGGACGGAACCACTGTCACAGTACCGACAGTGGTTGATGAGATCATGGATAGTACATCAAGGCTGAGGTTCGACCTGCTAAAAGATGCAGGGCTCAGGGTTGAGCTTCCTGATGGAGCCTGCAGGGAAAAGGTGCGGTCGGCAGCGATTTCCACAGGAGATGCAAGTGTCTTGTCAGTGACTGATGTGGATATCCTTGCAAAGGCCCTGGAACTGAAAAGTGGGTATGGGGTGATCCTGGTCACTGATGATTATGCTATACAGAATGTGGCTGCCAACCTTGGAATTGAATATATGACCGCTGCCACGTCAGGGATTAAGAAAAAGGTTGTGTGGGAATTAAAGTGTAAAGGATGCGGTAATGTAGTGGAATCTGGCGATGAATGTCCCATCTGCGGTTCAAGGGTCAGACGGCGGCGGATCAAACGCTGACGTTTGGGATTAATTTTATATTGTTACAGACTGAATAAAATAAAGGTATTGTTATGAAGAACATTAGAGACTTGATCCAGAAAGCTTTAGAACTTCAGCAGAGCGGACTGTCAGAGGGACAGATCGCAGATGAACTTAATGTTTCCAGGGAGACTGCCACCTGGCTGCTGGCACATTCACCAAAAGGGGATGTCACCCAGGCACCCAAGGATATCTATGTGAACTGGAGCAGCATTGGCAGGAGTTCCAGACGACTGGGATTAATGTCCAGTGCCCTGTGCGATTTGGTATTTGGATGTCTTGAGAATCCAGGCACTGACATTGAGGTTGTGGTGGGAGTGGCTTTGAGTGGAGTACCCATAGCCAGCCTGATAGCAGAAGAACTGAATGCCGAGCTTTCTGTGTTCCAGTCAAACAAGCAATCATCCGGTGGTTCAGGCGGTATGCTGTCCCAGAACTTCTCCAGGGTTTCCGGAAAGAAGTGTATTATTGTGGATGATGTTGTCACTACCGGCAGTACCATTAAAGAAGTAATTTCAATCCTGAAAAGCAAAAAAGCCATCCCCACTGCCATCGGTGTACTGATCGACAAGAAAGGATTTGATTCCATAGAAGGTGTACCTGTTTGTTCACTGCTCAGGGTATCAAGGGTAGATAAGATCGAATAGGCGGTTATGGGGGCAGGCAAGCATTATTCTTTTTTACCTGTCTTCTATCCTTGAATTCCTTTTTGAAATTCCCTGAACTTCCCACCAACATTCCCTTAACTTAAATGTCGATACAAATAATTCAAAATATTTATTATAATACAGTACTATGGATAAATATCAATATAAATCATGAAAAACTATTGAATAAAGATTTATAAATCATTTACTGATGTAATAAAGCTTTAAAAATAGAATAGTTAAAAGTATATTTATATTTTCCACAGCCAGAAGTAGGTTCAATGAAATAAAAGAACTTCAGTTAATAACCACAAAGGGAAGAAAATGTAATGAATGAAAAAAAGAACACACTAATGATCGTGGCGTTTGCAAAGGCTACGGTCATAATGTTACTCCTGGGGTTGTTTGCTCCAGCACTTGCTTATGCTGATACACCCCATGAACAATACCAGGCTTTTAAAGAACAATATCAAATATCCCAGGAACGGGTCCGTGACGCCCAGCAGTCCTATCAGGACTCAAAGGAGAAATTCCTTGATGCCAAGGCACATCTGGAAGATTCAAGGACCAGCGGGACGATCTTTGGCCTGAAAAATGCCACCAGGGTCTTTTTACTCCATACCATTGACTATATCATCATACGTCTGGAGGTAATGGAAGACTGTGCAATAAAGGCTGAAGGCAGCGGATTTGCGCCATTTATAGCATCTGATAATACAAAGGATTACATAGACCAGCTTGAAGGCATGAAAGACGATGTTGAAGCCGCTGAGACCAGGGAAGAGTTTCAGGCAATTTTCAACGAGATAAGGGATATCTGGCAACATGCCAATCTGGAATCAAGGTATTTCATTCTTGGTACAGCAAATAACAGGGTCGATTCATTCCTAAAACGTGGTGAATCCATTTCAGACCGTATCAAAGCCGAGATTGAAAGGTTAGCAGATGCAGGCGTGGATACCACCGAACTGGAGCGGCTCCAGTATGAATATAACGATGCACTAAAAGATGTAGAAAACAGTTACAATAAAGCAACACAGCTTTTCGATGAACACAATGGGTTCGATGATAGCGGGGTTTTTGAAGATGCTGAAGATGCAGGGGGGTTCCTTGATGAAGCCAGCGGTCTTATGGGAGAAACACAACAGCAGCTCAAGGACGGCAATTCAGTGTTACGTGAGATATTTTCCGAACTAAAAGAGCACAGACACGGCTCTGCAGACCTGAGCGGTACTGGCAAATTGATCGCTTCAGGGGATGGTAAGGCCACAATGTCAGGTGATATGGAGGCAAAGATCAGTGCCAGGGGCGGGATACTGACGATCACTGACTATGACGGCAATGCTGAAGTAGATGTTACAGGATACGGGACCAAGGAATATATTGGTGATGGCATTGTCAGGTACAGCGGGTTTGATGGAACTGCCGGTATTAGCGGTAGCAGTGTTACTGTTGAGATACTTGGTGATGACATTGAGCTTACTGCAGAGGGGATAGGCAGTGTAATACTCAGAGGATATGGCACATATGACGTAGAAAAGGACGGTTGCCATACATCAAGTAATGATTGGGCGCCGCCACATGCAGAGGATATGAACCAGAATCATGCAGGGGATATGAACCAGGATCAAGCAGGGGATATGAACCAGGATCAGGCAGGGGATATGAACCAGGATCAGGCAGGGGACATGAACCAGGATCAGGCAGGGGACATGAACCAGGATCAGGCAGGGGATATGGACCAGGATCAAACACCTGATGAGAACTCTGCTGTGGATACGGGAGGCAGCTAACATGAGGATAAGAAACTTTGCCATACTTTCCATCTTGTTAGCGGGTCTGGCAGTATCCGGATGTACAGGTCCATCAGAAGAAATACCTGCAAGTCCGCCTGCATCCCCAACAAGCACAGCAACCCCCACACCTGCTCAGACTGGAGATGTCATGGACAGCGAGATATCGACAATCGAGCTGGATATGACTGAACTGGATGCCCTGCTGGCAGATATGGAAAGAATGCAGGATATGAATTTTACTCAACTGGAAGGGCTTGATTTTTAACGCCCTTCCCTTTTTACTTTTTTAGTGCTCCCATTGGCAGGAATACCATTGCCATCAGCAGGATGCCATTTACAACAAACACTCCGCTGTAACCCTGGGTAGACCCGTTATATCCCAGAGATGACAACACCAGCCCGCTAATGAGTGGAACCAGTGCAAGCCCGGCATAGGTACAGGTATTGAAAATCCCCATGGCCAGTCCTTTTTCGATCTTCAGGTATGCTACACCGGTGACAAGTCCCACCAGCCCCAGTCCCGAACCGGCACCCATCAGAGTCAGGCCAATGGGATGGAACACCGCCGCCAGTGCACCCGCACCGGTAATGACCATACCTGCCCTGACAAGAATATCCCTCTGCACCTGCAGCCTGCCTGCTATCAGGGATGTGACAATTGCACCTAAATAAATACTGGCCAGATATGCGCCCAGTACACCTTTCTGCAGTGAACCAAGACTGAAATCAGGGTACAGGGCTATTAATACACCGCTACTGCCGAATAAAATAAATGACAGCAGCCATATCTGTGAATACTCGGGATGTATGAGCATTTTCCTTGACCTGAGTATCACGGACGCCACCTCACTTTTCTTTGATACTGTTTCACCGTAGCCGTTATTGATCAGTACCATAAGGGATATCATGAACGTAGGGACCAGCAGCCCCTCGAACAATATCAGGCCGTTTTTTATTCCTGTGGATACCAGTATCCCGGCCAGCCCCATACCTGCGGCCAGACCCAGATTCAGCAGGGAATTGAACTCGCCGATATACTGTCCGGATTGCCTGGAATTTGATAACATTGCAAAGGCGGCAGGGAAGAACGCTCCACATCCCATACCTTCCACGAACCTGGCTATGACTATCACCCATACATTATCAGATGCAATAATAGCAGCACCTGATATTAATGTCAATATGAGTCCGATGATGATGAATAACCTGTTGCCGTAGGCATCAGCCAGTACACCAAAAGGTATCATGGTCAGTAGTGCACCTATGAAATATGATGAGAATATCAAGCTGGAAGCGGCTCCGTTTGCCAAAAGTGTGCTGTCTGATAGTTCCGGAAGGATGGGGATGGCAGCATCCGAGAGCCCCATTATCATAAAGACCGACGTATACAGCATTATGCGGTCAAGCAGCTGAGCGTATGGTTTTTCTTTCGTTTTCATATTTCACTCTCAAAATAAATCTTCGATTATTTTAAAATCTACCCTGGCAGTGGAATCTAGTGAAATGGGTGTAACTGAAATGTGTCCGCATTTCATAACAGCATGCACGTCCGTTCCCTCCTCTGCATCATGTATCAGGTCTCCGTCGATCCAGTAGTACGGCCTGCCCCTGGGATCATGGCGTTCCTGGACTGATGTCCTGAATATCTTACGGGCCAGCCGTGTGACCTGGATGTCAGTGTCGGGGGTTGCATGCCTGGGTATGTTGATGTTCAGCATGTCCACACCAGGTGGAAGACCGTTTTGCAGCATCTTTTTAGCGATATTGTTCACAATCTTCTTGCCTACCTTAAAATCATATTCATAGGAGCGCAGGTCATCGAACTTATCACCTTCATCCAGTACCTGTATAGAGGCAGCGATGGCAGGTATGCCGTAACTGGCAGCTTCCAGGGCCGCGCCTATTGTGCCTGATGTGGTTACGGTATCGGTACTGATGTTCTCCCCGATATTGAAACCTGAAACTACAAGGTCTGGCATTTGTTTCATTATTGAGAATATTCCGAGTATCACGGCATCGGTGGGTGTCCCGCCAACAGCGAAAGCCTTCATCCCGTCCACACCTGCTTTGTTTATCCTCAGTGGCTCGAAGATGGAAATACTGCGACCCACGCCGCTTTTTTGCATGGAAGGTGCCACAACGGTAACGTGCCCCAGGTCCCGGACTGACTGGTAGGATGCCTTGATCCCGGCAGCATAGACGCCGTCGTCATTGGTTACAAGTATCTGCTTGGTCATATTATTCCTGGGGTATTTGATAGTATTAATATTGATTAAACTATCTGTTAACGATTATTTTTCTGAAAAAATTTCGTTTTTACACTGCTATCATTCTACTATGAGTTAAAAAGGTGTGTGTATCATTTTTTTAATTGTATATAATCTCGTATATATGATCAGTGCATCTGACCTTGATGAGTGACTTTTTTAAATAATTTATTTGTCAATATGAGTTAATTTTGAGTTTCAGGATTAATGTACCGTCAGGGGAACAAAGACTGCCTTAGTGCTCCATCAAATGCTTAAGGAGATTTTACAGCATCAGTTCATCAGTCGTCCTTATCTTTCTTTTTACATTTCCTGAATGTTAGTAAAGAGATAATTAAGATCAGTGCAATTGCGGGCATTACTTCAAATCCAGGGATGCCGTTTGATGCCGATGCCCCTTCTGCTGATTGTTCTAAAGAGATAGATGTCGATACCCCCTCGGTAGGAGGCTCTATTTCAATTACGAGAAATGAGCCTGATGGAACCGCATAATCTTCAACAGCCTGGAACTGTATAGTATTCTTGCCTTTTGTCAGATGCCCGGTAATGTCCCGCATATCAATATCCAGATCAGGATGGGGTGTACCGTCGCAGATGCCTGACCAGTTCATATCGTTAACCCATAACCTATTCGCATCCCAATTGCCTGACTGGACAATGGTCCACAATGTAGCCTTCTTTACCGGACCATGTGAAATTGTGGGAGTCATCATCTCAGCGATCGTCTGGTCAGCCGTAGTGTAGGTCGATGAGCCATCATCCTCCAGCCCGGAATTGAGCATATCACATCCTTCATTGATCCAGTATTCGATGTCTGTTCCTTCCTCATCGGTATAGACTACAAGCAAACCCACACCGTTCATACAGAAGAATGAACGATCCGGCCCGGTATTTTCTACCACTGCCGTAAAACTACCGCTTTTTGATATATGGTCGGTCACGTCGTATGACCATGTGCCAGCAGGATAGTCATATATTCCCCACCCCTTTCTGTCAATATACTGTTTGTCCGGGTCAAGCTCAACTCCGTCCAGGGTCAATTTCATATCAGGATACCTACCGGTTGAGCCTTTGGCACTCCAGGTCCAGTAATTATATAGTCGCGCAAACTTTACTACTGCACCTTCAGGTAAAGATACCGGATTATGTACAGTAAAAGTGTCACCAGTCCACAGCTTCCCGCTATAATCACTGTCTCCTGCTGTGTAGGTCAATCCGCCTTTAATAGTGTCATGGCTAAAAGTTGAAAGCGGTTTATCGGCTGCATATCCATTTATTTCCGGTTCCTGCGCTGCTGCCGTAACTGTTAGTAAGCTCAGCAATATTATGCATAAAATTATGTTTCTTTTAAGTATATTTAATTCCATTAACTAATTCACTCCTTCTGCCCATAATATTAACGTCCCCGTTTTACTTCCCACTCCTTCATTTGTTCCGGAACATTTAATGATACATATGGATTTTTAACAATGTTTTTAACAACCGTCACATTAAATGATTCCAATGAATTTCCATCAATCCCAAGTCCCTGCTTATGCAGATCTCCTGTCTCAGCTACATTGGCTGTAACAAGTATCTTGCACGAACCGTAATTCTTGATTGTGATATCACTTCTTTCGCTTGTATCTCCAGGCGCCAATTTTCCAAAGTCCAGCTTATCAGGGGTCACTTTGGTAGAAATCGCCGAACGTATGGTTACACTCATTAATATTTCCGGAGAGTTTTCGTTATTCCCCACAATAACATCATCGGGTGTAGGGGATGGCTCTGGAAAATCTTTCTCTAAAAAAGATACACCCTGGTAAACAGCGATTACATTATCCGAATCAGAACTATTGGTGTAATTCGTTCCCCAGAGGTTCCAGGTTACATGTGCATCCGGCACCCGGTGTGCTCCAACTTGTTCGGGAATCATCTGGTATGAAACCACTTTTCTCTCATGAGGTGCCAGGATAAAATTCCAATTCAAATCCTGTTTATTGTCTGTTACCGTTCCATCGATCAAAGTAAAAAACATCGGCAGGACATCATCCAATCTGATCCTGACCGGTCGGGATTGAATATTCTCCACACTTATGGAAGTATATACGGTTTGTCCCAGACTTACTTCGTTTGTTATACTTTTATATATTTCAATAGGTTGTGTAATACTGATTGAATCTGATTCTGTCAGGAAATCCTGAACCCCGTGAGCATTGGTCCAGCTCATATTTACTGATATATTATAGAATCCTTTATGCAAAGTAGCCGGAAACCTTAGCTTGATCTCCTCAGACCGGTATGTTCCATCTTCAAGACTAAAACCAGATGGCAGGTCTACTTGATCCACAAGGCCATCCGTATCAACATTCAGATGAATATCATCTACCTTTACCTCTCCAATGTTTCTGATCTGCATTGTGGTGATTACTTGGTCATCAGTCAAGTATTCATCCTTATCTGTGGAAATGCTCAGAGCCATAAACCTTGAATCCTTTGAAGATTTTTCAGTGGCAAACATGATTTCAGCCTGGGGGGAATGAACATTGCCACACATCGGAAGAATCCTTTGATCTGTAACATTTATGCCCTTAAATCTAATTTTTTCGTTATCCATGTAAAACCAATTTGAATCATTATTCATAAGAACAGTATTCCCGATAAATAATCCATTACAATATACATTTAATGCAACCATGCCGTATCCATCGAATTCAACCACGTTTATTGTATAATCTCCTTTTGAGACAACAGGATTTTCCATACTTAGTGTAAAGGTTG
Source organism: ANME-2 cluster archaeon (assembly GCA_014237145.1). Taxonomy (NCBI): domain Archaea; kingdom Methanobacteriati; phylum Methanobacteriota; class Methanomicrobia; order Methanosarcinales; species ANME-2 cluster archaeon. The sequence continues at coordinate 4,884 of JAAXOC010000006.1, read as the reverse complement.
CACTGTCCCATTCAGTGGCAGAAGCAATTGGAAATGCAATTGTGATAATCAACAATGTACAAAAAATTATCTTTCTCCTCATTTCAATCTCTTCCTCCACCAATATACGGCAGCTATTGAAACAATGATAATTAGTACACCAAGTCCGAAAAATAATCTGCCAATTTTATCAACAGGAGCCTTGACAACTGTCATGGCAGTATCAATTATACCTTTACTTTCCTCCAATGGTATGCTTTCCGATTCCCCACTCGGGTGTACCAGTGATTTAACAAGTACGAATTCTGTTGCTGAATTATTTGCACCATCCACTGCATTTACAATGATCTTATTATATCCATAATATAGTGAAACAGGCGCACTCCATTTCTTACCCGAAAGAATGACAGGTGCTCCGTTTACTAAGACTGAGATATTTTTACTTGTGTCCTCAATGGTTCCGCTGACCGTAATGACATCTGTGTCTACAATTTCCCCATCTTCGGGCAGATCTATTTCGATTTCAGGAGGCGTAAAATCAATGACATTCACGGTCAGGGGCGTGTTATTGTTATTTATCTCGCACAACTCTGCTTTTTTATCATTGTAGTCGGCATAGACCCACAGCACATGTTCCCCTTCGCGATCCGGTTTCCAGGTGAAATCCACGGTTTTGTTTCTATCCACCGCAAGCGATGATATGGAAGCCGTAGAAACTACTTCACTGTCCACATACAGGGCAGCCTGGAAACCGTAAGCTGGGTCATCGCCGATATTTTCTATTGTGGCAGAGATGGTATTGGTGCTCCCTGTGTACAGAATAGGAACTGCAACATTGGAAACTGTCAGATCCGAATCTCCTTCTTCTTCCGTATGCAGGCTCAGCACAGCCAAGACAGGATGCACATAATCCTCATCTCCCAGTTCGAACGTTGCCTTATTTGCTTCTTTTTCAATGTAGTCTATCACATCAAAGGTTTTAATATCAAAACTCTGCTTTGAGTTTGCAATATCATCACAGTTGTCTCCATCACATAATTTTTCATCATTAAAATAGAGGTAGTCGTTCAAACCAGGTGTACCGGTTAGGTATACTACTGTAAGCCGGGCTGCGGCAAACGTATCCACATCTACCGTACCTGCAAACTCTGCCAGTGCTTCATCATTCGTTGCATACTCACCTGACCAGCCTTCACCGTGCAGGTTTACATTCCCATCATTGATCCAGTATTCTACCTCCTCGCCGTCTGATTCTTCATAAACTGCCACAAGCACAACTCCATACATCCTGCCGTCGATTTCGCCGCTGGTCGTTACCACGGCATCGATAGGGCCGGAAGTAGTATTATCAGTGACATCATAGTATATCCAGTAGACTCCGTGACTAGAACAGTAGACATTGGAATTAGTGTCAGCTTCACCTTCAAGTTCCAGGGTCTCCAATTCTTTATCGTTGAAAGTTACAGCTACGCTGCCAGTATTTTCTTTTTTGCCACCCCATACACCCACATACAATCTTGCCCATTTTACTTCTCCCTCAGGGACATTGAAAGACTGGGTATAGGGAGATAAGCCGACTCCATGACCTCCATCGATATATACACCACCTTTGACAGAGCCTTGTTCTACCTCTTCGAGTTCATCTGTTTTAGGAAAGCCGTCGAACTCATAATCTGCAATTGCCATGTTGACCGATAATAATAGCAGCACGGCTATCACGGCACATGAGAGAAATATGCGTGCTATTTTTTTATTATCATTATGAAATTGTTTCATGATTTTTGTTGCCTTTGAAGTAATAGAACACCACCTGCTCCAATGACTGATAATACTAGTATTATACCCAACTTTATTCCTGAATTTGACACTGCGGCATGAAGAGGCACCTTGATATCGCTGCCCACACAGAAATCAGAAGAAGGTGGGGACGCAGCAACATATACTTTGAGATCGTACTCCCCATTTGCAGACAGGTGCGGCTTTAATTTTAATTTTACCTCTTTCTTCTCATTGCCGCTCAGATTGAAATTATCAGGTAAAATATCAAACCAGTCAACATAATCTTCATCCACGTATACCTTATAGCTTGAAACTTCGGTGCCGGTATTTACCACGAACAGTGAACCAGTATCTGAACCACCAACCTGCACACTGAAATTCAAGTTGCCAGGAGTGACACTGGTAAGCATTTGTGCATTACTCTGCCACTCTGGTACAAGGATATCAATGTCAGGTGTGTCCGGTGTAACCTCCAGTGACTCAAGTGGCAGGATTTGCTTATCCGGATGCACCGTCTGGCTTGCTGCGGCGGGTTCTGAGCTTTGCTTAACAATAAGTACAGCCCCAACAGGGCAAAGAATACTGTCTTCACCCCGGTCATACAAAACCACATTATCCCGGACCAGACTGCGGGTAACGTCCCATTTTTCCAGATCAAAGCATGCGCCTCTCCATATGTTGCCCTGATCATCAGTCCCAGATCCATCTGATGCGTCCTCAGCTATAAGATCCAAGTTTAACCACAGAGAATCATGTGGCTCCGGCTTACTCTCTTCGCTGCCCCATATATATGCTGTCCACAAGGTGGCAGTGGTCACATTATTCACCTCAGTGATATCTGCGAATGTAGTGTTTGTGGTGTTGTGATGCCAGGTGAACGGTGGATGATTGCCGTGTAAGAGGGGATTTCCTTCATTGACCCAATATTCTATTAACTCAGGACTATCTCCCCCTTCAAATACTGCGATAAGCATAATACCCCATGATTTGGTGTTGAGGCCAACCCTTGAACCAAGATCTGCCGTAGCCGTATTAATGCCATTCACGATCCATTCATCCACATTATCATAATATGCCCAGCACATGCCATGATCATCAGTTTTATAGTTTGAGTACACCTTAGAATTATTGGTAAGATCAGTATAATTGCCCAGGAAATGTCCGTTCAAGGAAAGATTTAACCATGGGGTATCTTTCGCACTTACATACAGCCGTGCCCACTTCACGGTTCCATTTGGTACTGTGAAGTTCTGGGTATAGCTGGTTGTGTACTCCATGCCGTGCCCGCCGCCAACGTATATGCCGCCATTAACTGTACCGTGCTTGATTGTGTGCAACAAAACACCGTCAGGGTTCCACCTTTCCGTTTCTGTATGCACGGTTGACACAGCCAGCACAGGATGTAAAGATAATAGCTGCAGCACAGCTATCATGATGATTACAAGAAATATATGTGGATTTATTTTTTTTATTGTCATTGAATAATTTCACACGTTTATTTTTTTCTAATAATATAGCCCACTCCAGCACCGACAATTATTATTAACAATATGGTTAGCATAATTCCTGAATTTGATACTTTGGCATGAACTGGTATCTTGATGCCATGACCTATACTAACATCTGAAGATGTGGAGGAAACAACCACATAAGCCATGAAATTGAAATCACCTGCAGCAGATGTCTGTGGTTTCAATGTTAAAATCACCTCTTTGTTCTCATTTGCACTCAAAGTGAAGTTATCGGGCGAGATATCAAACCAATCAGCATAATCTTTATCCACATATACTTTATAGTTTGATACTTCGGTGCCGGTATTTATCACGAACAGCGATTCAGTATCTGAACCCCCGATCTGTGCAGTGAAGTCCAAATTACCAGGAGTAACGCCTACTCCAAAAGCTGATACAATTTGTGTAAACATCAAATAAAGTATGATATACCTCAACATTTTTATTAACATTTTCTATTCCATCATAATTCAATATTCCGAATATGATATAGAACTTGCTAAAAAAAACACCTGCCCATCCTATGCCAGAACAACTCCATATTCTGCTGGGGCATATTAAGCATAGCAATCCAATAGCCGCCAATGCATCGGATGTGCAGATGTTTTACGACCGATCTTACCTTATCTTATCATTTTTTCCGCAATAGTTGCACTGCTATCAACAAGATTGACAACCCTGCAAATAGACTGAACCCAGGAATTCCCCCATCATCAGTTGGTGTCGGGGTTGTCTCCGCTGTTACTGTGGGTTCTGGAATAATACCTTCGCCTCCGAGTTCTTCCTCAAACTCTTTACCTGTTACAGCAAATGGCGAGAATCCTGGTGTTTCAGCTTCAAATTGCAAGCTATTGGAATCCTCGGAAATCTTCCTGGTCACCAGCTCATGCCATGTATCATCGCTGTAACGATAAAGGGCTATTGATGTTTCATCGATATTGTTTTCAGTGATCCATGATTTATCTACTGTGAAAACAACAGTGGCATCGGCAATATTCCTCTTTGTTCCCCATCCAGCGTTCCCGACCCATATGTTCAGGTTCTTATATACTATGTCTAACGGGGGATTATCTACCAATGCAGAGGTGTCTTTAAGTATCTCTACCTTCGTAGCAATTTTTCCGGCACTTTTCAGACTAGTGAATTTAACAAATTGCACTATGTTGCATTCCAGTTCAAAACTGTAGCTAATATCAGAGTTTTGATTTACATATTGCCGGTTTGTTTCGGAACTTGCTATGTTCCCGTACAGTTCGCCAGAAGCACCGCCACCGCCACTGCCACCGCTGCCGCCGTTGCTGGGTGGGGTGGGGTCTGGTGCTCTGGTCTGCAGGCATGCGAAGACTGGGGCAAAGCCGTTGCTGGTCCTTTCCTGGAATTTGACCACTTCATCAGTGCCAGATGCGGTTATGTCACTCTTGTCCACAGCACCTCTGTTGATACCGAGTGGATAGTTCCAACCACAATCAGGTACTCCGGCAATGCAGTCCCATGCTCCTACCTCCCATGAACCAGTATTGAACTGTTGCGATTCGCTTCCGGATGCTACGGCATCGACTGTAACAGTAAGCATATTCGCTGTTGCAATGAGGTTGGGATCCACATCTGTGAGTGT
>JAAXOC010000005.1 GCA_014237145.1 ANME-2 cluster archaeon | reverse complement strand
AACAATGTAAAATGAGCAAAACGTGGGAAAACGCTAGCAACAGAGGATATAAATAAGTTCAACAGTTAGTAGATAGGTTTATCTTTCAAACTCAGGTATCATGTATATTATGTTACTATGTCTAGTAGGTTATTACGAAACTTCTAAAACTCAATTGAGGACGAATCACCAATGTTAAGTGAATTATGTTTCCCCACAAGGTTGGTATCATCACCAATAATGGAAGATTGCAGGTTTACCTTTGAGATATGCGTTCTGGACCCGATAACACTGTTTGATATAATGGAATTTTCAATGATCGTATCACTTGCAATGGAAGCATAAGGCCCTACAACCGAATTCACTACCCTGACATTATTCCCGATAGCCACCGGATGAATAATAACCGAATCAACGATATCATAAGTGCCATTTGAATTTTCCTTCTCGTCCAGCAGTACCTGGTTTGTCTCAAGCAGAGACCCGGCATGACCGCAATCATACCAGCTTGACACGGTAAAGGTCTTTAACCTGCTATCGCGCTTTATCATCTCCTGCAGTGCATCTGTCAACTGGTACTCTCCCCGCGTCCGGATGTTATTGTCAAGCATCCAGTCCAGTACATCGAATAACATCGATGTATCCTGGATAAAATACACACCTGCAATACCTAGGTTCGATACCGGACGTAAGGGTTTTTCCTCCAGGTGTTTAATACACGATGATTCAGCTTCCAGTTCGACAATACCGTATTTTTCCGGTTCGTCAACTTCCCTTACACCGATAGAACCCGAACAATGCCCGTTATTCTTATGCTGTTTATAGAAATCCAGGTATCCGGCTTTGAATATCATATCTCCCAAGGCGATCATGATATCAGAATCACCCACTGCTTTTCTGGTCAAGTATATGGAGTGCCCAAGCCCCTGTCTTTCATTTTGGTCAATATACCGTATGTTGAATGTATCACTGTAATGTTCATCTACATACGATATCAACTGTTCTTTCCTGTACCCGACAATCAGTATGACCTCTTCAGGTTCAAGATCGATCATCCGGTCCAGGATATGGCCGATAATGGGCTTGCCGGCAATGTATACCATAGGCTTTGGCTTGGTATGGGTATGGGGGAAAAGGCGTTTTCCAGTGCCGGCAGCAGGTATGATCACTTTCATAGTTATATTCCAGCATTGGTTGAAGAGTTTTTAGATTTTAAGTATAAAATTAAACTAAATGTATATATAACCAGTGGAATTTGTGAAAATGAAATTAAAAACAAGAATATTCCCGCATCAACAAACACTATTGAATCAGGAATGTTTTTAAACTATTAGAGTTACATAAATTATAGAGTTCGGTTTCTATGACATTTGTTTTCCAAAATTCTAAAGAGATGCCTATACAAAATAACTTCATAGATGACCTGAACAATTTCCTTGATCTCATCGAGAAAATACTTCCAATTGAAAACAAGGCCATTGAGTTAAACAGCCATATTAAAAAAGAAGAGGAAAGGTTTGAAAAAGAGTCATCGGTATTGACAAAATTTAGCAATGAACTCAATGATTTCCAGGAGAACCTGTTTAAAAAATATCCATTAGAACTTGTTGAGAAGTGTGGGGGTACAATCAAAGAATTTAGTATGGGGTGTATTGAAAAGCAAAAGGAGCAGATGAAGATCGTATTTGATGACCTCACTTCCCGCTCGAAGGATGAAGTTGACCAGATGGCAGAGCAGATACGCACAGAGCTTGAACCGTTCTTGTGGTCCAGGGTTTATAATGTGAATAAAACACAGCTTATCACTGCCAGAAATGAAAATGTGAATGGGAGTATTAAGATAGACATAAACGGTCTCTCATATAATTATGATGTTACCTATAATGAAGTTACATTGCAGACAAAGAAATTCTTTAATGATATATTTATCCCGATTTGGTCAAAGGGCGGCCTGATCCATAAAGAAGACAGAATTAAGAAATTGAACATCTCTGAATATATCATTAAAAGAATCTATAACAATGATGATTTCCAGCTTGACCTGGAAAATAAAAAGGGTACAAAAAGAATCAATATCAAGGTTACTGATGATATAAGGCATGCCAGTATCATTTATATTGATGAGGTGGTAACCGATATTACATCCAGTGAAGACCTGTTGCCACAGGTTGATTTCTATAAGCTGGGAGAACTTATCCAGGTCATAAAGGAATATGTTGATAATGAGGCAAACATAGCTTCAAAGACCCTTACATCTATAGAGATCGATGAAAATGATGCCATTGCAAGTAACGAAATTTTCGATTCTGTTAAGATCATTACTTCCCAGTATGGGGAGATAATTTCTGAAATATTAAATAATGGGTTCACAAAAGAAGAAATTATCATTAAGGAAATTATTAAAGATGGAACCCGGAATGAGATTTTTATTAGTATTGATGAAATAACAAACCGGCTTTCTGCCCTGGGTGTAGAGGGACTGGAACTGATTGACCTGTTAAACCTGCAATAATTAATTGGAGTCATATTTGTTATTTATCAGGCCATTCCAACCAGAGGATTTCAACGATGTTATTGAAATAGAACGGCAGGTTTTCAGTGAACATGACCCTTATGTTTACATGGAATTGTATGAAAGCGTGCCAGACGGGTTCTATGTGGCCATAATGGATGGGGAAACGGTCGGGTATGTGGTTGGGTTCATTTCAATTCCGATAAGGGGCAGGGTTTTTACCCTGGCTGTAAAGGAAGAGTACAGGAGTATGGGGATAGGTACGCAGTTAATGGATAAGATATGTGAAACCCTAAAAAACAATGGGTCAGATGAGGCCACCCTGGAGGTCAGGATAAGTAATATCCTTGCCCAGCATTTCTATATGAAACGAGGATTTGTACCTGCATGGGTAGAGCGGGGATACTACACTGATGGCGAGGATGCACTGATCATGAAAAAAGAACTTTAACGGGTAGTATGGTAATCAGATATGTCCCGTCCTCAGAATATAGATAACCAGCCCCATCCCTAATATACCAGTAACAAGAAAACCTATCAGGCCAAGTGCAGGTATTCCCCATATGTGAGGTTCTATTCCTGTCTGGATGATAAGGGCCGAGCCTATTATTAAAGCCGACAGGATCATGCTGAATGACAACCGGTTACTACTTACATCCAATCCGGTAATGATCCTGTTAAGCCCATGATGCTCAAATTGTATAGTCATATACCCTTTTTCTGCGTAATCAAGGATATGCGACATCTGCCGCGGCATCTTGTGCATATAACGCATCAGGTTTGAAGCATCTTTCACAGTATTTTTTAAAATAATGTCGGGACGCATGCGCTTTTTTATCAGCCTTTTAGCATAAGGTTCAATAAGCACACTGATATTGAAATCCGGCACCATCTGCATTCCGAATCCCCCGATGGTTATAAGCCCCTTTGAAAGCAGGGCAATGTTTGAAGGTACCATTGCCTGATGCCGCCGTAAAAGTGCCATTATTTCACCTATTACTACACCGCAGTCGAGCTGTTTCAGTGACCTGCCGTAATATTTATCAAGCAGGTCAAGCAGGTCTAGTTTCAATGCAGGTATATTTACATTTTCTGAGGTAATACCAAAGTCATAACTGATCTCGATAAACCGGTCAATATCATACTCGGTCATTGCAATAAGCACATCCACAAGCGCATTCTTGACGTCACCCGTGATATGCCCGACCATTCCGAAGTCAAGTAATGCAATGCGTCCGTCTTCCATTACGAGTACGTTGCCCGGATGGATGTCAGCATGAAAGAACCCGTCTTCGAATACCTGTTTTAAGAATGCCTTTGCACCTGCATTAGCAATACTTTCCCTATCATATCCCATGGCATCAATAGCATTAAAATCAGTTGCCTTGACGCCTTTGATATACTCAAGTGTCAACACATGTTCGCCTGTACAGTCCCAATATACTTTTGGGATATAGATGTGAGGGTCGTCCCTGAAATTGTGAAAGAAGCGGTCTGTGTTCTGCGCTTCCAGATTGTAATCCAGTTCCCTGTGGATCGACCTTGAAAACTCATCGACCAGCTGGGTCGGTCTATATAATTTTGCATTTTGTATATGTTCCTCGATAAACCCTGTAAAACTGTACATAAGATCAAGATCAGCATCAATAACTTTTTTAATATCCGGGCGCTGGACTTTTACGACAACATCAGTATTATCATGGAGCCGGGCCCTGTGTACCTGACCGATGGACGCAGCGGCAATGGGCCGAGTATCAAAGGACATGAACAGGTCTTCAATGGATGCGCCCAGGTCTTGTCGTATCATATTTTCTACATCAGTAAAATCAATGGGAGCAACCGTATCCTGTAATTTTTCAAATTCCTTTGTGTACTCAATAGGGATCAGGTCAGGTCTCATACTCAATATCTGTCCCAGTTTAACATAGGTGGGTCCAAGCTCTTCAAGGACGCAGCGTGCCCTTTCAGGTCCACTCAATTCTCCTTTATATCTCTGTGCCCTCATCCTTGAGCGTATAGACTGAAGCGGCTTGAGTCCTAACTGGTTTACAATGTGGTCAAACTCATAGTTCAGGAGAGTATCCACTATCTTGGTGTATCTTTTAGCTACCTCATATCTACGAAATCTTATGAACCGCACTGCAACCAGCCCCTTGTTAAATAATAAATAATTTGTAACTATTCAGCCATACAAATAATGGCTACTGATGACGAAAGTATATTTTTAGCTTTTTATGAAACATTCATAGCTAATGTCTTCCGATATCGATTTCATAAATGCAAAGATATTATATAAGTAGGGGTAACGGCTTATGATAATGTTTTACAGGCTGAATAGTTACAATAATTTATTATTTAATAAACAATTTGTTTGTACACCTATAAATTTACCCCGGTGACCTGCTACGACCTGTGATCACCCGGCATAAGCACGACAAGCAACATGGCAGATAAGGCCGCTACTGCACCGCCGTAGATAAAGGGGGCAGACGGGCCGAGAATATCCCACAAAAGACCGGCAATGATACTTGCAAAGAGCATCATGAACCCTGAAGCGGCATGGTATATCCCCAGGGCAGTCCCTCTTTTGCCTGAAGGGACCAAATCTACAACATAGGCTTTTCCAATACCTTCTGTAAGTGCTTCGTATAGACCATAGATTATGAAAAGCAGCCAGATGTAGATACTTTGATGTACCCATGCAAATCCAAAGTACACAATCCCGAAGACTATAAAACCGGCACTCATTATATTCCGCCGTCCCCATCGGTCTGAAAGTGTGCCCAGCGGAAATGCGCCAAGGGAAGATACAATGTTGAACAGGACATAACTTAATATTACCATGTAGAAGGAAAAACCAAGATTTTCTGCCCGCAGGATCAAAAACACATTACTTGAGTTACCCAGTGCGAAAATAGCTGTTATTAAGAGGAATACTTTATAGTCCCTGCCAAAATCAGATACCTTGAACGATATCCGTTCAGTTACCGGACGCTTGCGTTCTGATACAAAAAAGGTGACCAGTATGATGCTGAGCAGTCCGGGTATGAAGGCGGCAAGGAATACCAGCCGGTAGTTGTCGCCTGATAGGTAGAGCACCCCAAGTGCGATGAGCGGGCCTGCAACAGCACCTATGGTATCCATTGACCTGTGCAGTCCGAATGACCGGCCCCTGTGTGCGGCATCAGAGGAATCTGCTATGAGGGCATCCCTGGCCGAGGTGCGCAGTCCTTTGCCTGTCCGGTCCATGAGCCTGGCGACCAGGACAAGTGGCCAGCCGTATGCCAGTGCCATAAGGGGTTTTGAGATGGCTGAGATGCTGTATCCGGCGACTACGAATGGTTTGCGCTTTGTGGTCTTATCCGAATACCAGCCTGATACTACTTTCAGGATACTGGCTGTGCTTTCGGCGGCTCCTTCGATAAGCCCGACCAGTGCCATGGGTGCACCTAATACCAGGGTGAGGAACAGGGGGACTATGGGGTAGAGCATCTCACTGGCAATGTCAGTGAACAGGCTGACCAGTCCCAGGACGAATACGTTCTTCTTGATGCCGGGTATCAGGAAATCGGGTTCTTTTTCCGGCGGTACTTTAATTGCAGTTATGATTTGTTCCCCATTTTTTAGTTAATGTTGCGAAGGTATTCTATGATAAATTTTTCCATAGTTATTTGAAGTAATGTATCAGGTATTTCTTTTTAGCATGGTGTGGGGGAAATAGAATATAGAGCTGTTTTCAGCCATATATGTCACGAACCACGGATTTCCACTTAGCTAAGTCCAGGGGTATCAATGGGAGGGAGGATTTGTAAGTTTTTTGTTACTGTTGTTTAACCATAAAAACGTTATTTTATGTTATATTAGAATATACTACATGCCCAGAATGATTATTTGAGGGATTTGACTTTGAAAATAATCGGAGGACCCGCATCTCAACTTTTAGCAAGCAGAGTGGCAGCAGAACTGAATTGCGAACTTGCGCTGTGTAAGTTCAAAACGTTCCCGGATGATGAAAAGTATATCCGTATCATGGATGACATCGGCCCGGAAGCTGTCATAGTGCAGAGTACAACAACCGATTCGGATCTAATATTACTGCTGCAGCTTATTGATGCATGTAGTTCTGCCGATCTTATCCATGTTGTGATCCCCTATATGGGCTATGCCAGGCAGGACAAGATATTCAACCAGGGTGAAGCTCTCAGTGCCAGGGCCGTGGCCCGGACCATTGAAGCCGATAATATGATTACAGTGAATATACACGAGGATTCTGTAATCAACTACTTCAGGTGCAATTCCGTTAATGTCAATGTCGCACCTTTGATGGGGCGATTTGTCAGTGTTATGGATCTGCACGATCCAGTGATATTAGCTCCTGATAAGGGTGCAAAAGAACTGGCAGCTTCGGCTGCAAAGGAAATGGGGATCGAATATGATCACCTGGAAAAGAAACGGATAAGTGGCGACACTGTGGAAGTAAGCCCAAAGAACCTTGATGTCAGGGGCAGGGATGTGGTGATACTGGATGATATAATATCCACAGGCGGTACTATGGCAGAGGCCGTGCGAATGCTTGGGGAACAGGGTGCGCTCGATGTATATGTTGCCTGCATCCACCCGGTACTGGCTGGCAGTGCCGTAAACAAACTATATCATTCCGGCGTAAAGGACCTGATCGCTACTGATACCATTGAAAGAGCAGTTAGCAGGGTCACGGTTGCGCCCATGCTCGCACAGGCCCTTAAGGAATTATGATCTATGGGCTCCCAAAATAAGATGAACCTTATGGCTCCTGCCGAATCCATGGCCACGGCTGTTAATGTAATAGAAGCAGGTGCTGATGAGATTTACCTGGGCCTGGAGACACCTGGACTTGTGAACCTGAACCTTTCAGGCAGGGGCAGGAGCTGCAACGCAAAAGATCAGGCCGAGCTTTCGGATATTGTAACGTATGCCCATGACAGGGGCGTACTTGTGGATTATACTGTCAATACCCCATTTATGGCTGATACACTTGAGGAGATGTATATCGAGCACGTGATGCGTGGCGTGGATGCCGGGGTGGACGCACTGATCGTGGGCGAGTTCGGTGCGTTGGCATTGCTGCATGAAATGGACCTGGGAATTCCGATGCATGCCAGTGTGCTGCTTAATAATTTCAACAGGGGGCAGTTAGAGATGCTCAAGGGCATGGGGGTAGCAAAAGTAGTCCTCCCGTTCAAGATAACCATAGACGAGATACGCCAGCTATCTGGCCTGGGAATTGAGCTTGAATTGTTCGGGCAGTTCGGGTGTTCTAATATTAATGGCACCTGCCACCTGATCCATAATGCTGATGAAAGTATCAGCCTGGGACTGCCGTGCAGGGCGAATTACAGGGTGTCGGAAGACGGCAGGCTGCATAATATCCTGGATGCTGGGACGGACTGCTCGCTGTGCAGTATAGGGGATTTGATGGATGCCGGAGTATCTGCCCTGAAAGTGGTTGGCAGGTGCATGAACCCTGAGATGATACGAACCATAATCCAGACCTACCGCAGTGCTATTGATATGGTCCTGGACGGTGCTGTGCCGGGCGAGATAAAGGCATGGGTGCTGGAGGAGATACCTTTCTGGATGATGCTGTGTGACCAGGACAGATGCAAGTACTTAAAGACGCCCATCAATGATTCATATATTTAGAGGTTAACGCGTGATAGAGATACGGACTGCTGATATGGCAAAGATCGGACTGGTTCTTGAGCTTTCAAGGGAGTTCGGGTTGAATGTGGGTATTGGAAGCGAGTGCTGTGTCCATAAGTTACCCAGTCCTGGGGAGGTGGCAGAGATTGCTTCACAGGTGGATGACCTGGCAGTGGTCACGCCCATCACACCGCAGAAACATTATGACCGGGTGCTGGAATTTATCAGGGGGCTGCCGCATGGTGTAAGGCTGGTGGTCAATGATGTGGGCGTGCTGTACTCTTTGGATCGGGATGGTATGCTTGATGGTTTTAGTGCTGTGGTGGCAGGGCGGGGTATTGTGCATACGTCTGAGGCATGTCCGTGGGTGGACCATTTGCTGCGGGATGAATCGGAAGAGGTTAAAGATGCTTATTTGCAGACCAATCTTAACTACAGCAGGACACTGGGATTTTTCAGGGATATGGGTGTTACGGCTCTTGAGACTGACCTGGAATTGAGGACGGTTGAGGCTGCGCTTAGGACTGGACTGCCTGTGGCCGGTCATGCTGAATTTATTGCTGTGTCGTATGCCCGTTCCTGCCATACTGCCAGGTTCTTTGGTGAAGTGCCTCCTGGTTGCAGGGAAAGGTGTAGTGGTCCTATGGAACTGGAACTGGTGGATATGTTCGACCTGTCTGGCTCGCCGCCGGGGTTTGCACAGCCCAGCCCTGAGATGTTAGGGATTTTTCCTAAACTGTACTTGCTGGGTGCTACTATATTTATGAAGAGGGATGTGCATGATGTCCAGGGCATGGAGAGGGTTATTGTGAATGGGGATATGTATGACCCTGCAAACCTGGGGGCTGTTGTGATGGCTTTTAATGAGGATATGGGATAAGTCGGGCTGACTAATCTTATGCCTTTAAAATCCCAGTTTAATAGGGTTAGTGAACCCATTTGGGTCGTGTTCCTAATTAATTGACAATATTTAAATAGTTTAAATGTAATTCCATCTATGAGGGATATAAATGGATTCGGACAAGCTGTCCCAAAACCAATTCACATTATACAATTCAATCATATTTTATCTCAACTAGGCAATTATCAATTGTAATTTAATGTTATTATCCGATATAGGATGGATATCATTTGATTTGTACACATGCTTTTAGTTTTGGGACAGCCTGCTGAACTGGATTTATCAGAATTTTGTTGTTTGAATAAAGATTGCCCGGATTACGGTAAGAAGGGTAAAGGAAATATAAGAGTCAAAGAGAGATACGGATCGAAAAATCGTGTGCTATTGAGATGCAATACATGCACACATTGCTTCAGTGAAACCAGATGTACGATGTTTTTTGGACTTAAGACCCCAGATGAAGAAGTACTTAGGACATTGGCAATGATACCTGAAAAAGGAAGCATACGAGGAACGGCAAGAGCCACAGGATATGATAAAGATACTATATGCAGATGGCTTGACATTGCAGGATCTCATTGTCAAGAAGTTACCAATTATTTTTTTCAAGAGCTTGAGCTTGGCCAGGTACAAATATATGAGATATGGTCATATATAAAAAAAAGGAAAAAAACGTGACTGATGACGATCCTGATGAATATGGTGATATTTATACACTAACACCTTACTTTGAAAGATCCCAAAAAACAACCTCTCACACTATCGTTTTTTGTTGCCACCAGAAATTTTTAAATAAAACTCTCGGTTCAGGTCTCCTTCAAAACCGTTTCCAGTCCAAGTGCAGTAAAATGT